>NZ_LT594621.1:2800531-3100531 GCF_900091655.1 Culturomica massiliensis | reverse complement strand
TTTGTGGGCACGATTATTACTTTGGTTATACTGCCCGTGTTGTACGCTCTTTTTTATCGGATACGTTATAAAATACAGGAGAAAAAAGCGGCAGAGTCAAATTAGTTATTGCGTTAAATAATGCCTGTAGCCGTCCGGTGTTTTGAATCCGGATTGATTAAGGAATAGGAAATAAGTCAGGGACTAATAGTTTTAATAAAATGAAGTATTTTGTAATTATAGCTTTGTTGTTTTTTACAGACAATGCCGGTCTTTGGGCGCAGGTCAGGCTGGATCGTCAGCAATGCCGGGAAATGGCACTCGAAAACAGCAAACAGATGGCAATAGCCGGCAAGGAGAAAGAAAAGGCTGTGTATACGCTGAAATCTGTACGGGCCGGTTTTTTCCCGAGATTATCGGCGACCGGTATTGGTTTTTACAATCAGGAAAAATATTCGTACAAGCTGAAAGGCGGTTATCTGCCGACTTATGTTCCTGATGGACAGGGACAGTTACAGCCGAATGTGATGCTTGATCCGGCAACCGGTCGTCCGGTGATCGGTGCGGACGGGAAGCCGGTTTTTAAGGAGTATGCTTTTTTGCCCGATATAGGTATTAAAATCGGAATGCGGGGTGTTTACCTGGCCGGCGTACAATTGGAACAACCGGTTTATATGGGCGGTAAGGTCCGGGCTGCCCATCAGATGGCACGGACGGGAGAGGTGATGGCGGAAGAGAATGTACGGTTCAATCGTTCGGAGATATTATTACAGGTCGACCGGGCGTATTGGCAGATGCTAAGGGTACAGGAACAAGTGGGGGCAGCTAAAGCTTACCGGGAAGTGGTAAAGGCTTTGTTGCAGGATCTTCGTAATTCACAGGAAGTCGGCATGGTCAGCAACAACGACGTATTGAAGGTGGAAGTGAAATACAATGAAGCTCAGTTGATGTTGCAAAAAGCGACAAACGGGTTGATACTTTCACAAATGGATCTTTGCCGCTTGATCGGTTTGGACCTAAATACCCGATTACATTTGAGCGATACCCTGCCGGAAGCGACTTCGACCGGTTTACCCGATGCCGGTGGGAATGTGGAACAACGCCCCGATTATAAATTACTGAAAGAAGAAATCGGGTTGAAACAGAAAGAAATAAATCTTGCCCGTTCGGAATTTTTACCGCAAATTGGTGTTTCTGTAGGCTATGGTTATGGCGGTGGACTTGAATTGAACGGTGAAACAGATGCCAGTGCTTCGCTGAATGCCATGGCTTCTGTCCGGATCCCTCTGTTTTATTGGGGAGAAGGAAGGAATAAAATAAAGGTTGCTGAGGTAGAGCGCGAGATGAGCCAGTTGAATCTGGAAAAATCTGCTCAACTGATGGAATTGGAGGTTGCCTCTACCCGGTTTAATATTCAGGATGCCCGTACCCGTATTGAGATGTGCCGGAATGCCTTGAAACAGGCAGAAGAAAATTTGCGCATATCGAAGGCGCAATATGATGTCGGTATGGAAAGTCTTTCGAATTTGCTCGAAGCACAGGCACAGTGGCAAGAAGCCTGGAGTCAGTGGGTGGATGCCAAAGCAATGCTGCAACTTAGTGTATCGGAATACCTGAAAGCCGTCGGAGGTCTGGAATAAACGAATGTCCGGGGAGAGCCCCGGACATTCGTATTTAATTCGCTTTCCGGTTTCTATTTTTTGTTTCCGGATTTGTCCGGGAATGCAGGGATAGCCGGTTCTTTCGGTGATTCAGTTTTCAATTTTTCCAGAATGACCTCAATGGCCTTGTTCAATTGTTCGTCTTCACCCATATATTCTTTGTACGGGTCGTTATTGATTTCCATATCCGGGCTGACTCCGGAGCCTTCGATGATAAAACCGCTGCCGTCTGCGGCGAATGGGGCGTAGGAAGGCGTTACGATAGAGCCGCCGTCGACAACGGGAACCGTACCGCTATAACCGACAACACCGCCCCAGGTACGGTGTCCGATAACAGTACCCAGATTGTTGTATTTAAAACGGTAAGGGAACAAATCTCCGTCGGAGGCTGAATAACCGTTTACCAATAATACTTTCGGTCCGATAAATGTACCTACCGGATTGACAGAACCTTCCGTCTGATTGGTATGCATGGTATAAAAAGTAGGAGTACGTAGCAGACGTTCGGTAATCATCGGAGATACGTTACCGCCTCCGTTCCCCCGGTCGTCGATAATCAAAGCCTTTTTGTTCAATTGCGGATAGTAGTGTTTTACAAATTCATTTAAGCCGGCGACTCCCATATCCGGAATGTGAATATAGCCGACTTCTCCGTTGGTGGCTTCATTCACCTTACGGATGTTGTTTTCGACCCAATTGTAGTAGTACAACTGTGATTCGTCGGCTAACGGAGTTACCAGTACCGATCGTGCACCACTGGCTTCGGGCCGGGTGTTGACTTCTATTTCGACGGTTTTACCGGCCTTGTCAATCAGGTATTCGGATAAATTGTCGGTTTCCTTTAATGAACGGCCGTCGATAGAGATCAGATAATCTCCTTCTTTAACGTTTACTCCAGGCATAGTGAGGGGAGAGCGGGTGGCTGCGTTCCAATTGGCTCCCTGAATGATCCTGGCAACCTGGAAATAGCCGGATGCATCTTTCCGGAATTTGGCCCCCAGTAAACCCATCGGAATACGGGTCGGTTCCGGATGTTCTCCGTTGGCGGAATAGGCATGTCCGACACTCAATTCCCCGATCATTTCTCCGATGATGTAAGTAAGGTCTGTACGGTGGTTTACATAAGGAATCAATACTTTGTATTTTTCATATACGGCATTCCAATCCACTCCGTGCATATTTTTTGCATAGAAAAAGTCCCGCATTTGCCGCCAGCTTTCATTATATATCTGCATCCATTCCTGATGGTAGTCAATATTTTTCTTGACGTCTTTCAGGGATATCGGTTTGCTGATATTCACGGCAGAAACGGGAATGTCGATTACTTCCATTTGTCTGCCGCTCATTGCCAGTGCTTTTTTGTAGCCGGGACCAAAGCCGATACGGGCATTCAAAGCCGTTTCCTGCCGTTTGTCGAGATCGTAGAAATAACCTTGTCCGTGACGGTTGTAATACACCTTATTGCCGATCATTTCGATGCCGTAGTAATTGGCGGCCATAATCGGCAACTCTATGATCCGGTTGCTTAGATTGTCAAAATCATAAACGATTTTGTTGTCATTTTTGACCGGCTTATTGTTTTTCGATTCTTTAGCCGTACTTTTTTCCGGTTGGGGTTTGTCCTGCTTTACCCGGTCGTTTTCCGGTGCGAATGGGATGTCGGCGTCTTTTGCCAGCGGGAGTATATACACTTTATTCATATTCGTATATACATGATTCCATTCGGTTTGGCTATAGGTCGGATTGAACGTACGGGCGGAACTGAAAACAAGGTATTTACCGTCTGTACTGAAATTGGGAGAACCGGTTTGATACCAACCGTCGGTAATTACTTGCTTTTCTCCGTTTTCGGTATTGTAAACGATAATGTTGTTCATGCCTTTTTCCGGACGGATAAAAGTAAGGTATTTGCTGTCGGGCGACCAGTTGTAGGAATGAATCGGAGCGATCCCAGAAGTTTCGACAACGGTTGTTGTCCCCGATGATACATCGGTGATGTTCAATGTATTACGTTTTTCATTCCAGGCAATTTTTTTACTGTCGGGCGACCATTTCAAATCGAAGATATATGTCTTTAAATCTTGGGTCAGTTGTCGTTCCTTACCGTTGAAAGCATCCCGCAACCAGATATTGAATTCCCCGCTTTTATCGGAGATATAGGCAATTTGTTGGCCGTCGGGCGACCAGCTTCCGGCAAAATCATTGGCATCGGAAGAATTTGTCAGGTTATAGGTCACTCCTTTTTGTGCCGGTACTGAAAATAAATCGCCCCGGGCAGAAATCAGGAGTCTTTCTCCATTGGGAGATATATCGGCGGAAGCGATCTGATTACTGACATCTTTCAGTTCCGGGCGGGAGTATATCTGGTCATTATCGATATTTACATTTACTTTTGTGGCCTGTTTGCTATGGGTGTCGAATTTATAAATATAACCACCCTGCTCGTAAACGATCTGGTCTTTTCCGATAGCCGGGAATTTGATATCGTAATCTTTGTAAAATGTGAGCTGCCGGGTTGACTGATCACTCAGGTTGTATGCAAACAGATTCATGACGTCGTTGCGGTCGGAAATGAAATAGATCTCTTTTCCGTCGGCAGACCACATCGGAATAATATCCTGCCGTTTGTTATCGGTGATTTTTTCCGATTTTTTTGTGTCGAAGTCAAAAATACGAATATCATCGGCCATACCTCCTTCATATCTTTTCCAGGTCCGGAATTCCCGGAAAACGTGGTTATAAGCCAGTTTTTTCCCGTCGGGAGAATAGGAAGCGAAACCGCCGTCACTCAAAGGAATTTCTGCCGGCATACCGCCTTCTACCGGTACGGTAAACAGTTGGCCCGTAAAATCGTTAAATGTATAACAGCGGGACCGGTAAAGGATTTGCTTGCTGTCGGGAGTCCATCCGATAACGATATTGTTGGGACCCATACGGTCGCCCAAATCATCGCGTCCCAAAGTGGCTGTAAAGGTTAATCGCCTGGGTTCTCCTCCCTCTGCCGGGATGACAAAAACCTCGGTGTTACCGTCGTATTGCCCTGTAAAAGCAATGTATTTTCCGTCGGGAGAAAATCTGGGAAACATTTCGTAGCCGATATGAGATGTCAGGCGGCGGGCTGTACCTCCGTCAGCATCTACCGTGTACAAATCTCCGGCATACGAGAATACGATTTTATCTCCGTTTATGTGCGGGAAACGTAATAGCCTCCCTTCTTCGCCATAAGAAAAAATCACTGAAGCCAATAGGCCGAGTGTCAGTAAAATGTTTTTCATATTCGATGTATTTATGATTATAAAGCTGTTATAATTAATATTAGATGTATTATTGAGATAAAGGTTTATTCCGTACCGCTTATTTTGTAACAATTTTTCGGTTTTGGGATTTCGCAGATTTTGTTGATCCCGGTGATTTTAATTATTACCAATTTTATTTCAACCCGATTTTGTTCCGATTGGGCTTTGTGCTTCCGGTCAAATATAGCGTTCTTTTTTCAATTTAAATATGAACATAATCAAAAAAACGGGAAAGGAAAGTATAAAAAAACTGCACAAACAATCCTTTCTCAAACAAGCTTGGTAAATGTATGAAATCGGTTGTTTGTGCAGAAAACAGATCAGAATGACTTGGGATCAAAGAACCTCTCTGTTTTTTTTCCATTTTTAAGAGTCTCTCGCACATTAAGAAGGTTGCCATGCCCCGACTTGGGAAAGGAGCACGGCAACACGAAAAATTGACTTATTATCAACTTGGGATATCTTTATTCAAAAACTTGAAATTGTGCTACTTGAGCTGTTTCACTCGAAATGAAACAATAAATTTTGTAATTGCCCGGAGCAAGTGAACTGATATCAATTGTTGCACTTCCCCCTGTAAAGGCTATCGCTTCTTTGGTAATAAGCGCCTGGTTATTCATGTCCGTTACCTGGAACACAACTCTGCCCATATTTTCAAAGAACGTATTTACTATAGTCTTTTTATCCGATGATAAAACTCCTTTTATTAATGTCGGCTGTACTGAGGTCGGATATACGATATCTCCCATATCAACGCCTTGGTAAAGCAACTCTTCGTCTGTTATTGAAAATGCAGGAGAGATAATCAAACCAAATAATATAGCTACTAAACTGAATAATTTTATTTTCATGACTTCGATTCGTTTTGGTTATTGAAGCTGTGACAAAGGTAAGGCAAATATTCCCCGGCCTCCAAGTCATTTTCTTGGACATCCCTGGGGACAAAATCATTTTTTTAATTGGATATACGTATTGATTTTAAGTGTATTAATCTAAAATATGCCGGGGACATCCCTGTTTTCACCCTTTTTTCAGCCTATTTTTTTATAATAAATGTATCTTATAACTGACTCAAATATTCTTCCAGTGTGACTTTCGGATTGTCGTTTCCGACCAGTTTGAGTTTTAACCGGTACTTCCTTTTTTTCAGGGCATCGAAGGAAATACGGAAGATCTGTGCGATATCGCTGATGTTCCATTGGTGGCGGAGCATCGATGCCAGCAGGATTTCCTCGATCGAAATATCCGGACATTGCAGCTTAAGCTTTTCAATAAAGCGGTTTTCGATGTTCATCAGGGCGGCAAACAGACGGTCAGAGTAATTGCTTTTCTGGTGGCGGAAAGCGTCCTGAAACTCATCGTACACCTTTGTCGGAATAATATTGACATTTCTGTAAAGAACCCGTTCGATTTCCGTATAGGTGTCGTTATTGTCGTTGATCAGTTCCTTGGATAAGGCAAATCCCCATTGGGTTTTTTTGATCTCTTCGGTTAAACGGGTATTCCGTACTTTTAGTTTGCGATGGTTCCACATAAAATACAAGGCAATGATACAAGCCACCAATGCGATGATAAAGATGACCATGATAATACCGAGACTGCGGTTTTTGGTTGCCAGATTTTCTTTTTCCTGTTTTTCGAGTTTGTATTTATTTTCCAGTTCCTTTAAATCGGCATTTTTATTTTGGGAATGGATTTTATCTTTTACCTCGTTGTATTTTCCTCTTAATTCGCAGGCTGTTTTATAATTGCCCTCCGTTTCTTCCAATTGGAAAAGGATGCTGTAGCCGTTGGCGATATTATATAAATTGCCTTCTTTTTCGGCAGCATTCAGCATTTTCATACAGTACAGCCTGCAACTGTCGGTATTTTCTTTGTACTGATATATTTTAGTAATTAGTAAATAAAGGGGCGATTTTTTGGAAAAATCTCGTTTTTCCATAATAGATATACATTGTTTGCTGAAATTTATGGCTGTATCATAATCTTTGATCTCTTGATGTAGATAACTTTGATAATTCAAAATACTTAAATGGAGGTCTGTGATATTGGTTTTTTGTCCGTCGTCTATTTTCCGGATTATTCGCCTCGCTTCGGACAATTGTTCTTTTGCTTTTCTGAATTCCTTTTGTTTTATATACAAAATGCCGAGTTGCCTGTGTGCATAAGTTACCGATATGGAATCTTTTAGTTTGGAATATAAATTGAGGGCATTATTGCAATAGCTTTCGGCTTCTGAAAGATTGCCTTGTCTGTTTTGAATTTGCCCCAGCCAATAGTAGATTAATCCCAGGATGTGCGGATCGTCTTTACTGCTTTTGTCGTAGTTGATCTCGGCTTGTTTTAGTAAGTCGTAAGCCTTTTCTACATCCTTCCCTTGCAGATATAGGTGTTCACCCAGATAAAATTGGATACGGGCCAGTTTTAGAAAATCGTCTTGATTTTGATAGTATTGATAGGCAAACTGTAAAGTGGAATCGTTTTTCAGCCTTGTTCCGGTTTTATCCCCACTGGCAGCCTCCAGCAAATAGAAGTAGGCCTTTTCTTCTTTATTCAGAAGATCGGGATCGAGATTTTTTAAACTGTCTTTTACAGCGAAAGGGTCTGTTTTCAATAAAAGATCCCATTTTTCCAGTTGTCGGAAATGAGAAGAATTGAAATTACAAGAAATAAAGAGCCCCAAGAAGATAATTAAAGTCAAAGTTATTTTCATCACACACTAATTTTTTGCAAAAATATACTAACTTTAATAATAAATCAATGCTTTCCGCAGACTCTTTTTTTACTGGAAATGTTTTTTTTAACATTTAACTTTTAATTACCTTTCAATTTATCCTTTTTTAATCCTGAATTAAAAAATTGAAATATTTATAAAAATCAGACATAATGTAATTTTATTCTGATAAATCCGGTGTTTTTTATTCTCTTTTTTTAGTTAAAAAATGGCTGTTTTTGCAGTGATAAGGTTTTTGTAAAAAACAGGTCTTATAATCAGTGTGTTATAAGTGTAGTGATAAGGTTTTTGTTTGCCGGCAATTGAATCTTTTTTGCTTTTGTCTTCTAAATTTAACACAGACAATCAAATGCAGCCGTTATGAGCCGTTATGTCAAATCGAAAGCATTTCCTTTGCCTGGGCTATTGGTGGTGTGTTTTAGTATGGCTATTGTATTGCGGTAGTCTCCCGATCCATTGCTTCTCATACCGATGATTGATCGTCTCTTTAGTCGCCATGTACCGGCCGGTATCCGGCCGGGAACGGCGATGTATTTGTTCACTATTAAATTTCATCATCATGAAAAAACTTGTTCTTTATTTAGGATTGTGGGCGATCAGCCTCGGTAGCTCCGGACAAGCGACAGAGTTACCTCAGACCTCGAATTTGAGCGTTATACCTCCGACTCCGGAGGCGGCGGCTTTGATTCGTTTTGTGGAGTATCCCGTATCTTATTATACGGGAGTTCCGGAAATCAGTGTTCCTCTATACACGGTCAAAAGCCGGGAAATCTCTTTTCCGGTAAGTTTAAATTATCATGCTTCCGGGATCAAGGTTGAGGATGTGTCCGGATTTGTGGGATTGGGGTGGAGTCTGAATGCCGGTGGGGTAATCAGCCGTGTAGCTCATGGAAGTTTGAGTGGACAGAGCGTGGATATCCGGGACCGGGATTCAGTGGTGGCAGCCAATGATATCCGGTATTTAAAGTATGTGGCCAATGATATCACCAATGCGAGCCTGGATCGTTATTATTATAATTTTTGCGGTATTTCGGGATCGTTTGTTATTCAGTCGGACGGTACTATCGTTCAGATACCGGAGACGGAAAACCGGATAGAGCGGATATCTGCCCTTTCTCCTTTACCGGGAGTTCCGGATAAGGATTTTAAAATAACGACCCCGGACGGTATGATGTATTATTTCCACAACCGGGAGTATATTGTGTCCAGTGGTGGAGATTATACCGGTTCTTCCTGGTATTTGTCTAAAATTGTTTCATTTAACCGTACCGATACGGTGAGTTTTAATTATTCCACGGAAGAGTCTTGGAGTAAAACGACTCTTGGTACCGCGTTGGCGGCAACAGTTAAATACGTTATACTGGTGCATGAAAACCCCAAACATGCAGACACGAGTTATATGTCTCTTCGATTAGATAAATACACTCGTTATGAAAAATGTCAGCTTTTAACCGATATTCGGTTTAACGGACATAAGATCGTATATTCCTATGCTGCTGACCGTACAGATACAGGTTTAAAAAAAAGACTGAAGGGAATAGACTTGTATGCCAATGACGTATTATTGCAACGGGTGAATTTGGGAAATGAATCGTATTTTCCCGATGGCCGGATGAAATTATCGAAAGTGGAGATGCTTGATAAAAACGGAAATAAAACAGACGCGTATGCCTTTAAATATGTTAATGAATCAACGGCTTTAATCGGTAACGGTTATGCTCAGGATTTATTTGGGTTCTATAATGGGAAAAACAACATGACTCTGAATGTCGTTTTGGATAACGGTACCCGTTCCAGACACAGGGATTATGTTTTTCCGGAAGCTTCTTATTATACCTTAAATGAAATAGGACGGATTGCAGGAGGGTATACCCGTTTTACATACGAACCGGGAATATATGAGAGTGCGGACCGGCAGCTTAAAATAGGGATCCGCGTTGCTAAAATAGAAGATTATGACGGAGGTGTCAGTGCGGTAAAGAGCCGGGTTTATACTTACGAAAATGCAGTCCCGACTTCTATGGTCGATCCGTATGACCTTCGGAATTATCTGATTCAGACGGGTTATAATTCTTTTACATATATAATTCCTGGGAGTCCGGAGCCGGTCAGACAAACCAATACCTATTATTCTTCTTCGCGGATACCGGGAGTTCCGGTGGAAGATACCCGGATTTATTATAGTAAAGTGACGGAAACTGTCACGGGAAACAATAGTCTGGAAGTGTTACGCAATATCTACGAATACGATCCCAATAACCTAAAGAATATAACTCGTATTTTTGGAGCTCAACAAAGTACGGGAACCAGTGAGCACGGAATTTATAGGTATATAGGTTCAGAGGCTCCGAGTGACCGTTTTCGACCGAGATATTTTAGTAGTCATACCCTTGAATCGAACTGGGCAGCGGGTAATCTGTTAAAGAAGACGGTATACAAGCAGGAAAACGGGACGTTTGTTCCGGTAGAGTGTGTGACGAATACGTATCAGAAATATAATGAACGGTATATCCCGGTTTCTCTTTTTTCCCGGAGTATGATTTATCTGCGGGATGAAAATGCGCATCCGTACGATATATTTCCCCATACTCATTTTTCCGATTTTTTCTTTTTTAATGTATATGTGCGTACGGGTTGTTCGCGTTTGAAATCAACCACAACGGAACGGTATTTCGGTAATACATTGATGACAGAGTCTTTGGTTTATGAATACAACAGCCTGGATTATCCGGCCCGTTCCGGCGACAATATGCAGGTGCGTAAACAGACTTATTCGGTTGGAGACAAGAATTATATAAGGCGTTTTTACTATCCGGCGGATTATCCGGCAAACACGTATACCTTTATGTGTGCCCGGAATAATATCCTGCCGGTCGTCAAAGAAGAGCTGGAGGTAAACGGGACAACGGCATCCGTACAGAATACTTACAGTAGTCTGACACTTGGTGGGACTTCCCAGGTAAAACAGACCGGTTCGGTCAGTATGCTGAACGGCGTTGAAACGGGACGTCAGGGCATAAGCTACGATGAACACGGCAATCCGGCTTGCCTGACAAAGCCGGGAGAACCGACGGTTTGTTATCTCTGGGGATACAGCGGGTCTTATCCTGTTGCGGAAATTAAAAATGCCGCTTATTCGGCTGTCGTATCGGCAATGGGAGGAGAAGCTGTTGTAAAGGCAATGGCAAAAGCGATTGTACTTTCTGCTAATGATATCACGAAATTAAATGCTTTGCGTACGGCTTTGCCGCAGGCGGAAGTCTCGGTTTACATCTATAATCCCTTGATCGGGGTGACGAGTGTTACCGATCCTTCCGGCCGGAAAGTGAGTTATGAGTACGACAATGCGGGACGCCTGCAACGGATGACGGACGATGACGGAAATCCGCTACAGAAATACGAGTATATGATTAAAGGACAGTAGCAGGTTGCTGGTTGTAAATTTTAGACTTTAAATTGGAATATGAGTCGGAGAGGATTTGGGATTTATGAGTTATGATTTTTAATTGATACATAAATCCGGATTTTCAATGGTTGATCACGATCCGTCTTTTCCGACGGGATGACGGATCCGGTCTGAAGTTTCCGCAGCATGTATTTTTATATGAACTAATTATTAAATGTTTTGACGATTATGAAAAAGATAATATTGTTGACAGTTCTTTGGTTGTCTTTTCTTTATGGGATGGGGCAATCGGTAGCCGGGGTACAGAGATTTACGGAAACGAAAATGGATGTACCGTCGGGAGGCGGTTTTTTTACTTTGCATTATCAGATACAGCCCGGTTATACAGTTTGGCAGGTATATGATTCTTTTGTAAATCAGTTACAAAATGTGATAGGGTGTAATTGGTTAACAGTAAAGCGACCTACGGACTCTGCAGATTATTATTTTGTGGTGAGTTATACCGCCAATACCACAGGCTCTTCCCGCTCTCTTCGGATACGTTCCGAAAGTAATATGTGCATGGTTACCCAGGAAGCAGCTTTTACCTTACAGGTATATGCGGTCAGCGGAAACACCCAAACCCGTACGGTTTCTTTAAGCGGTTCGCAAACGGGAGTTACGTACCGGTTGAAACGCTCTGGTACAGTTGTGCAGACGAAGCCGGGAACGGGTTTCGGCTTTTCGTTTAACGGGGATGTGCCTCCGGGAACCTACAGTGTGGAGGCCGTCAAAGGGAGTGCCGTGAAAACGATGCAGGGGCAGGTGACTTTTGCTCCTTTTGCGGAAAATAAAATCATCACGACAACTTACCGGGAGCCCGGAGGTTACGGTAATACCCGGGATATTGTGTTTTTCGACGGTTTGGGCCGGATGATACAAGAGAAAAGTATTGCGGCAACTCCTGCCGGGAAAGACCTTGTTACCCCTGTCATACCTGATTTTCTGGGGCGTGATGTGGGCGGCTTGCTGGCTTATCCGGCTTTGTCCTCGGTTTCTTATACGGGAACGGCCCTGAGCGATCAGGCGGGCTATTACAGGTCTTTGTACGGATCGGAAGGGAATTATGCCCGTGTAAGCAAAAAATATGAGTCGTCGGCTTTAAACCGGATACTCGAAGAGAGTAAGCCGGGGGAGGCTTACCGTCCCGGCGGGGGTCATACGATACGGTATGGCTATGGAACCAACGGCAGCGGAGAGGTGAAGCGGTTGGGAACATTGGCCAGTACATTGGTTTCGCTCGGTTATTACGAGGCGGGAACGCTGAAGCGGACAGAAGTGACCGATGAAGCCGGGAAACGCAGTGTGGTATATACCAATGAAGCCGGTAATACAGTGTTGGAACGGCGTTACATCGATGCTTCGAATACGGCCGATACCTATTACATATACGATGCCCTGAACCGTTTGCTGTGTGTGGTGCCTCCGGCCGTGAATACATCGGCAACGGTAAGCAGTGCGGATCTCGACAACTATTGTTACCGCTATACCTATAATGCTAAAGGAGAGCTGAGCAGCCGTAAGCTGCCGGGTGTAGCGGCTGAGACCTATACGTACGATGCGGCCCACCGGATGATTTCAAAAACCTCGGGAGACAAATATACCGCCTATGAATACGATGCGCTGGGACGTTTGATACGGGAAAAATGCCGCTACGGCAGTTCTTCGGCTTTGGTCGTGTTGGCCGAATATGCCTATAAGACCCGTCCTTCCGATGCCGTCCTGAATTTTGCAGCCGTAACGGGCTTCGGTGCTACTGCAGATACCCGTACGGCCGGCTTGAAAGTATATGAGAAATTGCGGATTCTGGACGGTAAAATGCAGGTCCTCCATACCTCTTCGGCCGGTTATATCGAGCGGGCTTTTTATTACGACCGGAAAGGGCGTCTGATACAGACGGTGGAGAAAAACCGGCGGGGCGGCATCAGCCGGTACAGTGTTTCCTACGACTTTGTCGGGAATGTGGTGGCTGTTCAGGAAAGTCATACGGTCAACGGTGTGACGACGACCGTAAAACAGGTAAATACGTACGACAACCGCAACCGCTTGCTCAGTCAGACGGTTTATCTGGGTGGGGAGGAAAAAGCAAAAACCACCTATGTGTATAACGAGTTGGGGCAACTACAGAATGTAACTTACGGTAATAATCTGTATACGGATACCAGGGCTTATAATATCAGGGGCTTGCAGACCCGTCAGTCGGGCACGCAGTTTACGATGAATCTGCGTTATGAGAATCCGACGAAAGGAACGGCCTGTTACAACGGGAATATTTCGGAATGGGACTGTGTTTTTCCTTTGAAAAATACGTCGTTGTATACTTTTACTTACGATAACCTGAACCGGTTTGCGGGCAACGAATATTATGAAAACAATATAAAGCGGATAGCCTATTTCGAACAGGGCATTACCTATGATAAAAACGGCAACTTGCTGACATTAAACCGTCAGAGTACCGGACTGTCGTCAAAGGCATATACGTATCAATATACCGGAAATCGTTTGACAGGCCTGAATGTATCCGGGGTAAACGGAACTTATACTTATGACAACTACGGAAATATGTTGTCCGACAGCCGGAAAGCTTTGAATTTAGAATATAATTTTTTAAATTTGTTATCAGGCGTAATCCTATCGGGCAGCCGTGTAGCGACTTATACGTATGCTTCGGACGGTACGAAGCTTTCGGTTGTCGGGGCCGATGGCCGGGGTTACGAATATTACGGGAGTCTGATTTATCAGATTAACGGCAGTTCTTTGACTTTCGAGAGTGCGGGCTTTAATGAGGGCCGTATTTATTCGGGGGGTGCCTGTTATCATATCAAAGACCACCTGGGCAGTATCCGCCTGGTCATGGATCAGACGGGATCGGTCAAGGAACAGAACGATTACTATCCTTTCGGAATGCGTCAGGAGCGGAGCAATTACGCTTTGTTTGCCGGTAACCGTTTTAAATACAACGGCAAGGAGGAACAGACAACGGGCGGTTTAGGGTATCTGGACTACGGCGCCCGTATGTACGATGCGGAATCGGGGCGTTGGTTCGGGGTGGACCCGTTGCTGGAGAAGTATTACGGTTTGAGTCCGTATGCTTATTGCGGGAATAATCCGCTTATCTATATTGATCCGGATGGTCAGCTTAGTACCCATTATGTAGATAAATATTATAATGTAATATTTCAATCTTCAGATAAGAGTGACGATGTTATAAAAGTTCCTGATGATCGGATTGCTGATTTTTTGGCGCTTTTACAAGCCTCGAGCTGGGATGTCAAATATATTAATTCTTCCGGTTTTAATGATTATTTAAAAGGAGAATATGGGTTGGCTGATTACCAATTTTCGGAAGCTCAACTCAATGCTCTGGATCAATTTTCAACGACTTGGTCGCGTAATAATGCAGCCCGTTATATGTTGAATCCGACAATGGTTAATGCTTTGCGGATGGGATGGAGCGAAGCTTTAAGCCAATGGACTAATCCGGAGTTGGTTGCTACAGGTTTAAGTGCCGGAATCTCCGGATTGCAGGGATTGGCGAGGGGTACTGCTAAGGGGGGAGGAAAAGAATTGTATAATTTTGGCAAAACGGCTGCTCAGCATATGACAGAACCAAGGCGTAAAGTTCCACTTCAATTTATGGATGATGTTCTTAAAACCACGAAGGGATTACCTGACCCCGGAGGTTCTCGTGCGTTGATGCATTATACTCCAATGTGGAAAAATGGAACACAATATAATTTGGAGATACTTTATGACCAAACGACCAATTCTATTTGGCATTTTAAATACACTCAAAAAGCATTAGGTCCATTACCTTTAATTCCATAATGTATGTTTGATAAGAAAGATAAAAGAAGATTATATCAATTAATGGATATGTATGTAGCAGGAACAATTACAGCTTCTGTTTTTTGTGATGAATTTTATTATTGTTATGATTTAGAATTGGATAATACAACTTTAAGCAACTTGGAAAGTCAAGTTTTTGCTGAATTAGGAACTGTAGCTGGTCGATTCTCTCCTTATGAAGAAGACCATTTAGGTTTACCATATGGTTTTTATACAGAAGTGGAACTTCGACAAAAGGTATTTGAAACAAAAGAGAAATTAAAAAAGCAAAGCCCGCTTTAGTTGGGCTTTGGTCCGGCATTCTAAAGATGGCATATTACACTCGCCCATTCCCTAGGGCAGAGGCTGCTTACATAAACGGTAAGCAACCCTAGCCTTAGGGGATAGGCTGCTACAGTTGTATCATCAGGTGTGGGACACAGTAAAATTGTACAGTAGCCTATGGTCTTTCATCCGGAAAACAAATGTTCAAACCAGAACCGTAAGCATTTGGTGGGGGGGTACTCGAAAGAAAAAATACAGGCGATTGCACGTTACTGAAACGATTCAGTTTTATAAAAACAAGCAGGCGAGTGGTGACCCCATGGTGAAAAAATATATAAGTGAAGAATGGATACCGTAAATTGTAATTGATATGAAAACAAGGATTATTTTTTGTATAACATCAATTTTATTAATAAATGGTTGTTTTTTTATAAATGGGGAACGGAACTATTATGATGAGAATGGCAATCTCATTATGACCAGACATTATAAGCACGGCAAATTGCATGGTGAATTCATAGAATATAATAGTCGGGGAGATACAATATTTATTCGCTATTATAAAAATGGACGTCCTGAGGGAATTTCAGTTTCATATTGTAATAATAAGATTAAACTTTATACAGAATGGAAGGATGGTAAGCAGGATGGTTTAAGTAAATCTTATTATGAAAGTGGGAAACTCTACCAAATCGTAAATTTTAAGGATGGTTTTTTTGATGGAGAAGCTATCTCTTATTATGAGAATGGTAATGTAAAACGATTTGGTCAAAGTAAAAGAGGAGTGAACAACGGTATTTGGTATTATATGAATGAGCAGGGTGATACCATTAAAACAGAGGTATACAATATGGGAAAATTAGAGAAAACCATAGTACCTTAAAATTAAACGATAAAATATTTGCTGAATTCAACTTGCAAATGCAACAGAATTCTGATTAATAATTTGTTTAAATTTTTCGTTTGGCGTGAGGTATCCAAGTCTTTTACGAGGTCGATTATTGAGTTTATTTTCAATCCACTTAATCTGTTTGTTGGTTACTTCACTAAAGTCCTTACCCTTTGGGATATACTGCCTGATAAGCCCGTTGGTGTTTTCATTGGCACCACGTTCCCATGAGTGGTATGGTTTGCAAAAATAGAATTTTATTTCCAATTTTTGCGCAATTTCCTCGTGCTTTGCAAACTCCTTTCCATTGTCAGCCGTAATTGTGTGTATTAAGTTTTTCACTTTCCGCAGTGCCCATACTGCAATCTTAGCTACCGGGATGGCTTCTTTTCCCGACAACTTGCGTATCCAGACCCTGCTTGTTGCTCTGTCGTTAATGGTAAGAATGGCACCTTTGTGGTTCTTACCAATAATTGTATCTATCTCTAAATCACCAAATCTCTCCTTCAGTTCCACTATCTCGGGACGCTCATCAATATCCACCCTGCCTGGGATAAATCCTCGCCCTGCATTTTTAGAACCACGTTTGGCATACCTGCGACCTTGTCTGCGAAGATATTTGTGCAGTTTGCCACCCCGCCGCTTATCCTCCCAAATCCAGCGATATATCGTTTCGTGAGATACCATCGCAATTCCCTCCAAGCGGCTCCTGCCGACAATCTGCTCCGGGCTGAATCCTTTCTTCAACAGCTTTATTATCCGTTTTCTCATTGCCGGTGTAAGCACTTCCTTGCGATGTTTTTGCTGCTTGCGCCTGTCTGCTTTTCGCTGGGCAAGCTCCATGCTATAGCTACCACTTCGGGCGTCGCAATTGCGCTTTATCTCCCTGTAAACAGTGCTTTTATCTACTCCGATAGCTTCCGCTATTGCTTTTTTGCTCATCGGTATTTGCAACATCATAGAAATTGCATACCTTTGTTCCTCGGTTATATGTTTGCTCATCTGCAACTTTTTTTTCTTTGGACGGACAATTAAAGCAAAGATAGCAAACTTTATCCATTCAGAGTGAGAGAAAGGGGGACATTGTCTCTCTTTCCTCTCTGAAAAATAAATGTTTTTATTGCTTATTATCCGCACCCAAAAAGTTGCATTTATAAGTTGAACTCAAGTTTATTATTTAGAATAAAGTTCAGCTTAATGCTGGACTTTATTGTTTTACTATACCATAAAAAGGAAATTTTAAAATTATTTTTACAGTTTTGATTGTGTTTTTCTATTTAAGCGATTTAGATGTTGATGGCAAATGTTTATTTTTTGTCATCGGAAAATTAAAAAATGAGATTTTCAATAGGATTTTTAGATATTGATTAAATTAAAAGCCTTAAAGTAATTTGGAACTTATGCTCTTTTGATATGCATATTTTTAAAGGAACGTCGTGCATTTAATGTACAGACTTCCCATGATAGCTATTTAAATACAACAAAACTATATAGGGAAAGAGTAAACACATATATGGGCGAAAAAAATTATATATATCCGTTATCTGTAATTAAATTACCGATAATTGGAGTAAATTAAGATGAATATGGCAAAATATATCGTATTGTTTTATTTGTTTGTATCGGGTAGTACGGTTGGATATACCCAATTGACAATGGTTGTCAAGGATTTGTCTGTATGCAATGTTGTGATTCCGGAAGACGCGGATTCTGACGTGTTTGAAGTTGGTCCAGTATTTCGGGTGACTTGTGTTATAGAAAACAGGACCGATACAATTGTAACTTTGTATTTGAAGCAATTTAAAAGTTATATTGATGATGCATTATTGTATTATCATTTTACTTTTCAAAATAGAGAATATAAAGATAGTGGCAGGTGTAATCCATATTGGAATGGTTTTTCAGGGATATTGGGGAATGATACACTGGATTTACTGCCGCCTTCTGTCATTCTGAATTCGGGAGATTCAGTTACACTATATGATCATGCTTGTATACTTTCAAAGAGTTCTTTGTTGATAAAAGATTATGGAGTGATGGATTATACGGATCGGATTTTGGAAATACTACCTACATTGAAGATATTTTATATAGATTCTCATCTTACCTTAGAAGCATCGAAAATTTTAAATGTCCGTCTGATTGATTCTTGTAGAGAATCTCAGTAGTAATATTTATGTAAATCTATATTAAATAGAAATTATAGGATTGTTTTATAAAACCGGCCGAAAAGGATTTTCTTTCGGTCGGTTTTTTACCGGTATCCCTTTTAATTTTGGATACCAAACGCTCCGTTTCGTTTTGGTATTACTTTTTTTGTTTTAATTTACGTAATAATTTTTTAAATTTGTTATCAGGCATAATCCAATCGGGCAGCCGTGTCGCGGTTTATACGTATGTTTCTGACGGTAGGAAGCTTTTGGGTGTTGGGGATTTTGTTCACGAGGTAACTCATGCTGGACAATTTGAGACAGGAGATATTGCTTTTAATGCAGAGACAGGAGGTACATTGGCCCAAGATATATATGATGAGATTGCGGCGTATCAAGCTCAGTTTGCTTATGACCCGGGATCAATATCGGGGCTGTCTTCTACGCATGTTGCAAATTCTTTTGGTGCAATTACACCCTCTTGGGTACAAGGATTAAAAGATGCAACAGGGGCAATGCCTTATACTGTTGCTAGCTCAGCAAATACGGGATTGATACCTATAAATATTAATTCAACGAGAGATGCATTTATTCAAGCATATCCTTGGAATGTATTATCATTTAGAGGGTTACCGGCTAATTACAATATAAAATCACTTCCCAAAATATATTATAAACGATGAAAAGAATTTTATTATATTCAGTAATTTTAATTTTGTTTGTATCCTGTAAAAGCCAGCAATTAACAGTTGGTTCTTTATGTGGCTCGTTTGACGGATTAGAGGGTAGGAAAAGTCCTTTATCTACTTATGTGTTATTGGAATTGAATAGCGATAATACGTGTTCTTTGGTAAAGTTATTTGATTTGTCAAAAATTGAATGTAAGGGTGAATGGAGTTTGTCAAATGGAAAATTGATAGAGATAATGTGTAACAGAAATCCTGTTTTGAACGATATAGAAAGAGCATTGCAGGGTGGAGGTTATATTGAGGGAAATATCAAAATAACGATTTTGAATAAAAATCAATTAAAACTTGGCAATACCATTTTGAAACGGAAAAAATAAGTAATCAAAGCTCCGTAAAATAGCGGGGCTTTCCTTTTCAAGGGCGGGCGGCTTTGCCGCTAAAAAATCATTTTTAAGGTATTTTTTGCCTATTTCTGTTAAATCTTGGTTGTTCTCGTCTTTTTTCTCTCCCAAAATCGTCCTTTTCAGAAAAAGTGATCAACAATCCCTAATTTTATGCTAACGCTTTTTCGTAACAGTCATTTTTATTTTGTGATAAATGAACGGTATATTCGTATATTAGAACCTAAAAATGTTACGGATACAGTTCAAAGGCTTCAATTAAGAAAGATATGGGATAATGAATCTGATGTTGATGTTATATATTGCTATAATTATAATAACAGAGATTATCGGCTTTCTCATGTTGATATGTTTCCGGGATTATATGTAATTATAAAGGGCAATACTATTTATGATCTACCTGTCAAATATTATTTGGAACCGCATGAAACCATTGAAATTTGTTCGGGAATATCAATATTTCGAACGACTCCTATCTTAAGTGCTGACAAATTCGATTATAGGCATGAATTACTAACAATATTACCAACGTTAAAAGTTATTCTTAAAGGACCCCAAATAAATTTGGAGACTACAGAAATTCAGAAGGTATCCATAAATTATAAATATATACCTTAAAATTAAAATTTATACGTAATAATTCATAATGATTATAGGATGAGTCCGGTAGTATGCCGGACTTATTTTTTATCTGTATTCTTTTGAATTTTAATTATAAGACGAATGAAAAGCGATTCGTATTGTTTGAGTTATGTTTCTATTTGTTTTAATTTACGTAATAATTTTTTAAATTTGTTATCAGGCGTAATCCAATCGGGCCGCCGTGTAGCGACTTATACGTATGCTTCCGACGAGATGAAGCTTTCGGTTGTCGGGGCCGATGGCCGGGGTTACGAATATTACGGGAGTCTGATTTATCAGATTAACGGCAGTTCTTTGACTTTCGAGAGTGCAGGCTTTAATGAGGGCCGTATTTATTCGGGGGTGCCTGTTATCATATCAAAGACCACCTGGGCAGTATCCGCCTGGTCATGGATCAGACGGGATCGGTCAAGGAACAGAACGATTACTATCCTTTCGGAATGCGTCAGGAGCGGAGCAATTACGCTTTGTTTGCCGGTAACCGTTTTAAATACAACGGCAAGGAGGAGCAGACAACGGGCGGTTTAAGGTATCTGGACTACGGCGCCCGTATGTACGATGCGGAATCGGGGCGTTGGTTCGGGGTGGACCCGTTGCTGGAGAAGTATTACGGTTTGAGTCTGTATGCTTATTGCGGGAATAATCCCATAAGATATATTGACCCTGACGGTAGAATAGCGGTTGATTTTGATACAGATTTATATAATACAGCCGGTAAAAAGATTGGAACTGACGGAGTTGATAATGGTGTTAAAATAGTTGTTACTGATAAAATAGAAGCAAGGCAAATTTTAAAAATCAAAGGGAATGTTGATTTGAATAATGTTAAGTCTGGAGTAACTTTACCAAGTGATGTTACTTTAAAAGAAAGCCTAAATGTTTTAGACAGAACTATTGCCAATGGTGGGTTAATGGAAGAGTCTTCAATTGTTATGAAAGACGGAACAGTTATTCAGGGGCAAACAGGCTCTATGCCTACTGTTGTTAATGGAGTTCAAACAGCTACCACAAGTTTACCAAACTTACCAGCAGGAACAACACCTGCAGACGCAGAAGCTACAATCCATTCTCACCCTACAACAGTACAACAAGTAGGTAACCAAATATTTCCGCAATCGGCAAGTATTCCTTCAGCAACAGACAGAGGAACTTTCAGTCAATATAATACAAATATTATGGTCGGACCTTTGGGAACTGTAAAGACTGCTACTATAAACTCTAATGGGATTTTAAATTTTCCCAATAGACCCAATGGGGCGGTTATTTATAATAGGAATACAACGCTACAAGTAGAATTTACGAGAAAAGCTATTCAAAACATAATAAAAAATGAAAATTATGAAAAAGTGTGTGTATTGGATTTTATTCCTATTTATATGTCAAATTTCTATGGCTCAAGAAAATAGAAAAAATTTTGATTTTATAGTCTGTGTTGATGGAGAAATTGCAACCTCATTAACTAAACCTGTAATTATAGTTAAGCAAGGTATGAATGTTTTGAAAAGAATAGATATAAACTACTACGCAGGTAATTTATCATTGAGTTCCGAAGATTATAATCTGATTCTTTCAGAGCAAGAAATTACCTTGTTTCTTCAATTTGATTATTATCAATATTCATCTAAAGGGAAACAGGAAATTTATAATTATGAAATCGAAATAGGAAAGAATTGGTTTGAACAGATATTTGTTATTCTTAAAATTTACAATTTAGACAAAAAGAAGTATAAGAAAAGATTAGCCCCATTATCAAAAGACAAAAAATATACTTTTGATTTAGAAACTTCTGAAGGACAAATGATAAGAGTTAGAAAAAGATAAATTGTTTCCCTTTTGTTTTATGATATTGTTTGGCTGTTGAAGTTCTTTATTCTCTTCGTAAAGAAAGATTGAATGATAAGGAATAAGACTGTTTTACTACTTTCCCGGCAGAATTTCTGCCGGGATTTTTTATCTATTTATTTTTCCTATTCCTTAGAATAAATTTGAATTTTGAATACAGTCTTCTAAATTTGTTACATAATGTCAGGGAAGGTGGTACGATTATAGCTGGTTATGAATACGGTTACGAAGGGGATAAGTTAAAGGTATCGGGCAGGGGCAGCAACGGTTATGCTTATGTGGAAAGTTTAGTGTATTGGCTTAGGGGAAGTTTTTTTGTTTTTGAAAGCGGGCTTTTTGGAGAGGGCGTGGTGAGTGGGATCGGTAAAAGAGCAGAACGATTACTATCCGTTTGGTATGCGTCAGGAGTGTGGTAATCAGGTGTCTTAAACATAAATAAGCCGACCGAAAATTTTATTTTTCAGTCGGCTTCATGTGCCTGAATATGTCTAACTTTATCTTATTTCCGGTGTGTGGCACTTCCGCCGGTAGAAGTTGCTGCGTTAGTAACGCGAGGATCTCCTTTGTATACCAGATTTGCTCCGGTAGTGAGTTTATATTCCAATTTGTCTGTTACATAAATATAGACGTCTCCGCTTGTTGTTGCTCCTACTTCTGCAAAACGGGCTGTCAGTTCTTCGGCCTTTATTTGGGCGGAAGTTGTTGCTTTGATTTCGAGCTTTTCCGTTTTCCCTTTGAGGGTTACGCTGCCTGATGTCGTTGCCTTCACATCTATAGCGACAGCGGTTAAATCAAGGTTGATATTGGCGGATGTAGTTGTGCTGATGTCGAGATCTGTGAATTCCCAGGGGGCTGTTCCTTCGATATTGGCGGATGTTGTCGCTTTTATTTCTTTCAATAAAGGTACAGTTACATATACGTCCATTTGGGTTGCTTTTTCGATATTGACATCCTGTACAATCCGGATTTCCAATGCATTGTCTTTGACAACGGTTTCCAGGTAAGGCTGGATATTGTCGTCGGTTTTTACGACTACAGCTTTGGCCTCCCCTTGGGTAAGAAAAACATGTATACCCCGGCTGGCTTTTATTTCGTTGAAAGAAGTGACATTCCGTTCTTCGGTTTGTACGTTACCCGATCCTTTGATGGATTTCTGGGTTTTCCAGCCGTAGCAGCAGGCTGAAATCATAATTGTCAATAGTAAACAGAAAATAGTCTTCATAGTATAATGTTGTAAAATTTATTGTTTGATGTTATTTATTTGCGTTCGCTGACAGAAGCGGCTGTTGAAACTTCGGCTTTCAGAACACGGGGAGAACCTTTGAAAGTAAGCTTGGAAGCTCCGTTTGCCTCGTATTCAATTTCTTCGGTTACGGTTATTTCAGCATTGGCTGCCCCGGCAACCTCTATGTCGGCTTTACGTACATTCAGATTTTCTGCATTCAGTTTGGCTGCTGCTGAAACTTCGGCTTTCAGAACTCCGGCACTTCCGCTTAAGTCTACTTTGGAGGCTCCGGCAAGCTCGAGTTTCAGTGAAGTCACGTCGATTCGGAGGGTTAATTTGGAAGCAGCAGAGATATCCAGTTCCATCTCCTGGCTTTTCCATAACGACTCGCTGCTGATGGAAGAAGCTCCGCTGGCTTCGATTTCACGAAGAGCCGGGATTGTGATGTCGATTTTCATCGGACATTTTGAATCGAATCCCCGGTTACCGGACATTTTGATGTATAATTTTTTGTCTTTTACTTCCGTTACGATATAGGGGAGTATGTTGTCATCGGCTTCGATACTCACGCGCTGTGATTTGCCTTGTGTCAAAGTTACCTGGAAAGCAAGCCCGACATCAATGCTTTCGAAGGAGGCTATTTTACGGATTTCCGATTTGGGATTTCCGGAACCGACAATGTCTTGCCCCGATGCTGAAAAGGCGAATAATGCGCAAATCAGGAGTGTGAAAAAAGATAAAGTTTTCATGATATCTATTACTATTTATTAATTAAGACGTTGATAGGTAGTAAAATGTTACAGTAAAATTTGATTTTATTTAAATAAGGTATGTTTTATATCTTTTGTTCCGCTTTCCCGGATATCAATTTTCCGGGTAGTTTTTATTTTAATATCAGTCGTTCGTTGTCTCCGTACATTTCATAACCCGATGTAATTACTTTTTCTCCCGCTTCTACACCTTCAATTACCTGATAATACTGCGGGTTTTGTTTGCCGATCTTGATTGTGCGGCGGTAAGCTTCGCTGCCATCCGGCGAGAGTACGAATATCCATTGACCGCCGGTGCTTTGATAGAAGGCACCTCTCGGGATGAGTACCGATTCGTCGGCTTGTCCCAATTGCAGGTTGATGTGATAGGTTTGTCCGGTACGAACATTTTCAGGCATTTCTCCGACGAAACAAAGGTCTGTCTTGAATTGTCCGCCTTTTACATCCGGATATACTTTCAGCACTTTCATGTTGAAGTTTGTGCCCTGGCGTTCCAGAGAAGCTTCCAGGTCTTTACGTACACGGTCGATATAGTGCTCGTCGATTTGCGCTACGACTTTGTAGTTGTCGAGAACATTGATTTTCCCGATCTCCATGCCGCTGGATACACTTTGTCCGATTTCAACCGATAAGGTTCCCAATTGTCCGCTGATCGGTGCTTTTACATTCAGGTTATCGTTTCTTTCCCGTACCAGTTTCAGGTTTCTCCGCATGTTGTTCAAACTCTCCTGCATATTTTCGACCTGGATTTCGCGGTAGATGGAGTCCTGCTTTTGACGTTCAATCAGCATTTTGTTGTTTTCAACGGATGTTTCATAATCTTCTTTGGCTGTCAGGTAATCTTCTTTGGCGATCAGGTCCTCTTCATACAGTTTTTTATTCTGATCGTATTTACGTTTGTTACGGGTGACCGTCAATTCGCTTTGCAGACGTTCCTGACGAATACTCAGTTTTTCTTTTTCCATGGAGAGCAATGTATTTCTCAATTCGTTTTCCTGATAGGCCAGGTCGGCTTCACTTTTCAGGATTTCCATCGACAGGTTGGGGTTTTCCAATTTAACGATAATGTCTCCCTTTTTTACCATAGCTCCTTCTTCCACGATTTTTTCAACAACCCGTCCTCCTTCCAGAGCACTCAACTGGAAAAACATGATCGGTTCCACATTTCCCATGATCCGGATATAATCATTAAATGTACCTTTCCGTACCTCTTCGATGGTGATTTTATCTTTTTCTACCCGTAAGGTCGAACTGTGATTTCCGAATATCAGCCAGCCGATGAAGAGTAGTGCCAATGCACCTCCGATAAGATAAGGGATATGTTTTTTCTTTAATCCTCTCTTTTGTTCGATAACCTTGTCCATGATATATAGTATTTTAATTATTATTCAAATGTTTGTATTTTTAATGTTGAATCTTTGTTTGCAAAGGACTGCCCTGGTAAAAGTCGATCATTCTTTTCTTGATCCCATAGGTTAATTTGGCTTTCAGCACGTCGTGTTTTGCCTGACGCAAATTATTGTCACTGGTATTGAGATCGATGATTGTTACCAGACCTTGTTCGTATTTCTTTTTGTTCGCTTCGTAAGATAATTCACTGAAATTTTCCTTTTTGATGGCCATGTCGAATTCCTGGGAAGCAGCTTTCAGGTCCAATACGGCCAGTTCGATTTCTTTGTAAACGTCCTGGAGTGTTTCCCGGTAAGCGAACTCAGCGTCTTTCATTTGATATTTGGCACGGGCAACATTCGAATGCCTGTATAATCCGCCGAATATCGGAATGTTCACCTGGAAACCGAAACTCTTACCCATGTTGTTTCTAAACTGATAGGTATAAGAAGCGTCTTGGGTGTGGTAATAATAAGTCGAAATATCGCCGTATGCACTGAAGGACGGGAAAAGGTTACCTTTGCTAATGTACCAGTTGAGCTGGGCGGCCCGGAAAGCACGTTCCGCAGAGTTGGCTTGTGGAAGGTCAGTCTGGGCTTTTTCGTAAAGTGCTTTTATATCGAGTTCCTGATTTTGGGGAAGCGCACTGCTCAGTGAACTGACATTAATGTCCAGTAAGCCTTCTTTTTCTTCCTCGTAATTCATGGCTTGTTTTAAGGTCACCAAGGCCGTGGCTTTGCGGTTTTGGTTGGCAATCAGGTTGTATTCGCTTTCTGCAACCTGTGCCTGTATATCGAATAAATCGCTTTTCGGTTTCATCCCGAGCTCGTGCTGCCGTTCCATCCGTTTTAGTTGCAGACGGGCATTTTCCAGTTGTTCGGTTGAAATTTCGATTAATCCTTCTGCATAGGCCAGATCGTAAAATGCCTGCATGATACTGATAGCAATGTCGTTGGCCTTTTTTTCAGAGTCTTCCAAGCCTTTCATTTGGGAAACCTTCCGGTAACGAAGAGTATTGATGGCTCTGAAACCGGAAAATAGGTTAAGAGAAGCCCCCACTCTGTAATAATTCGTAATATTACGTGTGTTGATGTAGGTATTGTCGGCACCGATGGAACGTCCGAAGTTATAGTTCCAACTGGAAGAACCGTCGACGCTGGGAAGCAGATCCAAACGGGCATCCCTTAAATTTTTATTATCCGTTTTGTTGTTTAGTAACTGACGTTCCATGCTCAGATTGCGATCTACTCCATAGTCGATACATTCCTGCAATGTCCATTTTTTGTCCTGCCCCTGACTTTGAAATAGAAAAGAGAGCAAAATCATTAAAGTAAAACTGAATTTTATCATTTTATCTATTTTTTTCGTGATATTACTTTTGCACTTTGCCTTAGCATTTGCCAAAAGCGTGCCAAAATTATTAATATATTGATTTACAAATTTTTATAATTGACACTTCAAATGTGTACTGTCTAAAAAATAGACAATGTTGTGTGATATTTTTACAAGTGTTTCTCGGCATGAAGCAGGGATAGAAAAAAAACTTCAAAAATGTCTATTTTTTAGACACATGTATAGGGAGATAACAGAACGATTTGTAGTTTTGGAATATTAAATCGAATGTTATGGCTAAAAAAGGAGTAATACTGGTTGTAGATGACAATAAATCCGTATTGACGGCGGTAGAGTTGTTGTTGGGAACATATTTTGAGAAAGTGATTACCTTGACGCTTCCGGACCGGATTCCTACGGTGTTGTCCGCAGAGCGGGTAGATGTTGTTTTGCTGGACATGAATTTTTCGGCTGCGATTAATACGGGAAATGAGGGAATTTATTGGCTGTCGCGGATAAAAGAATTGGCTCCGGAAATCCCGGTGGTGTTGTTTACAGCCTATGCCGATATTGAGTTAGCGGTAAAAGCGGTGAAAGAAGGGGCTGCTGATTTTGTTGTGAAGCCCTGGGATAATGCCAAACTGGTGGCAACTTTATTGTCGGCTTACCGTTTGCGGGAATCCCAAAGTGAAGTAAAGCAACTCAAAGAAGAGAAAAATGTATTGAAGAATCAACTCAATAGCGAACCTTCCATGTTATGGGGAACGTCTCCTGCTATTATGCAGGTTTATAATCTGGTATGCAAAGTGGCTAAAACGGATGCCAATATATTGCTTACGGGAGAAAACGGGACGGGTAAAGAGATGATTGCCAGAGAAATTCATCGTTTGTCAAACCGTTCCAATGAAGTGATGATTTCTGTCGATATGGGAGCTGTGACGGAGACGCTTTTCGAGAGCGAATTGTTCGGGCATGTGAAAGGGGCTTTTACAGATGCGCGTGAAGATCGTGCCGGTAAGTTCGAAGCTGCCAATAAAGGTACTTTGTTTTTGGATGAGATCGGAAACCTGTCGTATGCTTTACAGGCAAAATTGCTGGTTACCCTGCAAAGCCGGAAGATTGTGCGGGTGGGTTCGAATAAACAGATCGATACGGATATACGTTTGATTTGTGCTACCAACCGTAATATACAGGAGATGGTGGAGAAAAATCATTTCCGGGAAGATTTGCTCTATCGCATCAATACCATTCATATCGAGATACCGCCTTTACGTGAAAGGCAGGAAGATATCATTCCGTTGGCTGAATATTTCTTAAAAAAATATGTTTCAAAATACGGTAAAGAGATGATCCGGCTCCAGCCGGCGACGAAAGACAAGCTGCTGGAATACAAATGGCCGGGGAATATCCGGGAGTTGCAGCATGCTATAGAAAAGGCTGTGATTATGTGTGAAGGGAATACGATCAAACCTTCGGACTTTTTCTTTAAAACGGTGACCACGACCTTTATCGACCGGAATGAGACGCTGGAAGATATGGAGAAACAAATGATCAAGCTGGCTCTGGATCGTAGTAACGGAAATTTGTCGGCTGTTGCAACTCAGTTGGGGATAACCCGGCAGACCTTGTATAATAAAATGAAGAAATACGGTTTGTAATACCGGCTGTCCGGAACTTAATCAGATAACTATGTTTAGAAGAATATCCTTGCATCTGTTGTTTTTCCTGCTGATTATTATTTCCTGTTCCGTAGCGACATGTATTCTTTTTATCGGAGGATACAACGCTTGGGGAGTTATAGCGGCATTGGTCGTGGTATATTATGTTTCTAAAACACTGACGTTTTATAATGCAGTGAACCGTAAACTGGCATATTTTTTCGAGTCGATGGAAAATGACGACTATTCTGTGAATTTTCGGGAGAAGAAAGGAACCAGTGCGGAAATGTTTCTGAATTATATTCTGAACAAGATGAAGCATATCATTCAGAAAACCCGGATAGAGGCTCAACAGAAAGAAAAATTTTATGAGGTGATTCTGAGCAGTATACATTCGGGTATTGTAATTCTGAATCCGAAGGGGTTTGTTCTGCAAACCAATGTTGCGGCATTGAAATTGCTGGGATTGAATGTGTTTACCCACACGCGTCAGTTGGACCGGGTTGACCCGGCAATGACCTCGCTTTTCGATTCCTTGAAACCGGGGGATAACAAGACTTTTTCTCTGACGATGGAGAGAGGAACGGTACAATTGAGTATTAAGGTAACTGGAATTACGATCGATAATGAGGCACAGAGATTGGTCGTCGTACACGATATTAATAATGAAATGGATGAAAAAGAAATCGAGTCCTGGATCAAGTTGATTCGTGTGCTTTCCCATGAAATTATGAACTCCATAGCACCGATTACTTCTTTGAGCGATACCTTGTTGAATTTGTACGAAGATCAGAGCGTAGATGCCAACGCTATCCGTCCGACAGCGATGAACGGGTTGCATGTCATCAGCGAAACCAGTAAAGGTTTGGTTTCTTTTGTCGAGTCGTACCGGAAATTTACGCGAATACCGACACCCAGCCGGGAGTTGTTCAATGTCAGTGAATTCGTACAGCGGATTGTGATTCTGTGTAGTGCCGAAGATAATTTCAATTCGGTGAAGATCGATATGTCCGGAGTTCCGGAAGATTTGAAGTTGTATGCCGATGCCAATCTGCTGGGACAGGTGTTGATCAATATTGTAAAAAATGCAATTCAGGCTTTGCGGGGAAGGAAAGATGCAGCGATTGAAGTCAAGGTATGGAAAACAGAAGATAACAGGACAATATTTACAATAAAGGATAATGGCCCCGGTATTCCGGAAGAACTGATGAAGCAGATTTTCGTACCTTTCTTTACGACGAAAGAGCAAGGATCCGGTATCGGTTTGAGTATTGCCCGTCAGATTATGCGGGCTCACGGCGGTAGCATACGGGTTCATTCCGTTCCGGATAAGGAAACCCGTTTTACGATAGAGCTGTAATTCGATTTACGTTTTTTGTTATGCCGGCAGATTTAGTTTGAATTTGAAGACAAGTCGGCGTAAAAATTACACACTGGGACGGACTCATTGTGTAATTTGGGGATTACGATTTACGATTTTTGCCGCATTATATAAGTAAAGTTCTGAAAAGAATTCAGGTTGTAAATTCAGATTTTAAATTGGACATACAGATTTCCCCATCGTAAATTTGAGCGATAAACAAGGGATATGCACCAGGAAGAGACGGAGTTTGTAGTCCTGAATCTGCAATTGCTCATCTGATCACTGATTTGATGTTTTCGATTAACAGAGAGATGGCAACGGAGTTGAAGCCGCCTTCCGGGATGATGACATCTGCATATTTTTTAGACGGTTCGACAAATTCCTCGTGCATGGGTTTTACAGTGCCGATGTATTGGTTGATAACCGATTCCATGGTGCGTCCTCTTTCGGCCACGTCTCTCAAAATCCGGCGGGCCAGACGTAAGTCGGCATCGGTATCGACAAAAACCTTGATGTCCATCAGGTCGCGTAGAGCTTTACTGTCGAAAATCAGAATACCTTCTACGATGAGCACTTTGGCCGGGACAACAGGGATCGTCTGTTGCAAACGGGTATGATCGACGAATGAATAGACCGGACGTTCTACCGGTATGCCGTTTTTCAGCATTTCGACATGCATTACCATCATGTCGGTATCGAAGGACTGGGGATGGTCGTAATTCAGCTTACGCCGTTCTTCCAGAAGGATATCGTTGTGAGGTTTGTAATAAAAATCGTGACTGAGTGTAACTACATCTTTTTCTGCAAATGCTTCCTGTAGTTTACGGACTAGAGTACTTTTCCCGGATCCTGTACCGCCGGCAACACCGATAACTGTCGTATTCATGTTAATGGATTTGTTTCTGCAAATATATTTTAAAAAGTCAAAAGTCGAAAATCAGGAAAGACTTTCGACTTTTGGTTTATAAGAGATCGTTGAAATAGCAAAAGCTTTCGGCAACCGATCTTATTCTGCGTTCATATACATCTTTACCAATTCAGTAAGGCGGGCTTTGTCGTCTCCGATATCCTGGCGTAATGTACGGTCGTTGAAAGCTTTCAGTTGTTTGATGATACCATCGACCATATTTTTGCTGAAAACACCGTGAGCTTCGTAAATACTCCGTTGTTTTTCGAGACATTCTGCCGACTCTGCGCAGGATGCCGGTAAGTGGCTCAGGCGGTCGGCTGTTGCTTTGTGAGCATCGTCGAAGATGTTTACGCTGACATAGCGGTCTTTAGCATACTGAATACCGTCTTGCATTTCGAAGCCATGGCGGGCGGCAACAGCCAGGCCGGCCAATAGCAGGTACAGGTCTGCGGAACCATCCGGACAACGGAATTCTACGGTTTGCTTGATACCGGCATCGAATGAAGCATCGGCTTTTTCTAACGGATTGGCATCGGAAACCATTTTTTCAGCTCCTTCGGTCCAGCCGAGCGGAACTCTTACCAATACGGAACGGTTGCGATCACCCCAGCAAATGTTGGTGGGTGCTTCCTGATGCGGAACCAACCGGAAATAAGAAGTTGGATTGGTATTACCGAAGGCCGTCAGCGAGCCGGCGATGTCCAATATTCCGGCAATGGCTTTCAGGGCATTGTCTGTCAGTTTGCCGTCGGCGATGTACATGTTCTTGCCGTCTTTCACCAGACGGGTATGGATGTGTAAGCCGCTGCCTGCTTTCCCGGCTGTGATTTTCGGTGCGAAAGTGAGATCAATGCCGTATTGGGAAGCCAGTGTCCGCATGATCCATTTGGCAATAACCAATTGATCGGCAGCTTCTTCAATGTTTACCGGTAAAAATTCAATTTCGTTTTGTTCATATTGGGTGTTACCAATGGTGAAATTGCCCACTTCGGAATGTCCGTATTTGATTTTGCCTCCTGCCTGAGCGATGGCCCGCATACATTCGCAACGGAAATCACCCCATTTGCAGAACGGAGAAGATTCGTGGTATCCCCGTTGATCGGCGGTTTCGAATAATTCTTCTTTTTCACTGATTACATAGTATTCCAATTCACCCATGGCCTGGAACTCCATGCCCGTTACTTTTTTGAATTCTTCGTGTGCTTTGCGTAAGGTGTATTCCGGGGCACTTTCCAGCGGTTTACCTTCTTTTGTATAATAACTGCATAAGATATCGATGGCCGGGATTTGGCTGAACGGATTCAGAAAGGCTGTGCGATAACGTGGAATAACGTATAAATCACTCGATCCGGCTTCAATATACGGAAAAAGACTCGAACCGTCCACTCTTTCCCCATAAGTCAATATACTGTCGAGATGTTCGAGGCTGCTGATAATGAAATTCAATGTCTTCAAACGACCGTCACCGCCTACATAGCGGAAATTGATCATTTCGATTTCATTTTCTGTTACATAACGAATGATGTCGGCTTTGGTAAAGTCTTTTTGCTCTTTTTGTAAAAACTGTACTAAAGGATTAGGATTCAAAATATAATTGTTTTCCATGTCTTTGGTGTTAACGTTTGCGGAGACAAAACTAGGAAAAATATCCTGAATTAAAAATGAATTGTAATGAATTATTAATAAATGTCGGCTTTCAATATAAAATTATAAGGAAAAGAATGGGAATGATTAGAATTTTTAATTGATTTTCCTGTATTTGAGTTATGAATTTCATACTGATGAATATTTATGCATACGTTTGAGATGGTGGTTTTCCTGTGTTTACAGAGAAAAAGCAAAATGTATTCTAAAAAATAATGCATAAATATTTGTTTTAAATAGATATTTATGCATATATTTGCCCCACAAAATTGAAAAGAAAAAATTCTATCTGAAAAATTGAAAAGTTTTTAAACGAAGAAAGAGATGAAAATAGATGTCGTGGTTGCTTCAGAGAAGCATTTGCAGTATGTGTCTGTTATTAATAATACGATTGATGAAGCGGCTAAAGCGAGAGGTACGGGTATTGCCCGGAGAACCGACGAGTACATCGCCGATAAAATCAAGCAGGGAAAAGCGATTATTGCTTTTAACCGGGAAGAGTTTGTGGGTTTTTGTTACATCGAATCCTGGGGGCATGAAAAATTTGTCGCTAATTCAGGATTGATTGTAAAACCGGCTTATCGGGGAATGGGGGTTGCCAAGAAAATCAAGCGGGCGGCATTCGATTTGTCCCGCAAAAAGTTTCCGCATGCCAAATTGTTCGGTTTGACGACGGGAGAGCAGGTGATGCGTATCAATACGGAGCTGGGATATGTTCCTGTAACTTTTGCCAAACTGACAGATGACGAACAATTTTGGGCCGGTTGTAAATCCTGTGTTAATTATGATATTTTGCAACGTACCAATATGACGAAATGTTTGTGTACGGGTATGGTGTACGATCCGGAAGCTGTGGCCCGGAAGGAAGCTGAGATGAGGAATCTCGGACGCAATCGTTCCGGTATTGTACGTTTATTGAAAAAATTAGCTTGATTTATTGCAAGGGTCTTGAAATACCCGGAAGTGATAATAATGGGTGTGTATTAAAATTGAAGAGATGAAAGAAAAAGTAGTATTGGCATATAGCGGAGGTTTGGACACGTCTTATTGTGTCAGGTATTTAAGTGAAGAGATGGGTTTGGAGGTGTATACGGCTTTGGCAAATACAGGTGGTTTTAGCGAAGAGGAATTGAAGGAGGTAGAAGAGAAAGCCTATGCATTGGGAGCTAAGAAACATGTAAATTTGGATGTGACAGAAGCCTATTACGAAAAATGTATTAAATATATGGTATTCGGAAATGTGTTGCGTAACCGGACCTATCCGATTTCTGTCAGTTCAGAGCGTACTTTTCAAGCTTTGGCGATTGTGGAATATGCCAATGAAATCGGGGCTCATTACATTGCACATGGTAGTACGGGGGCAGGTAACGACCAGGTTCGTTTCGATCTTTGCTTTACGGTTTTTGCTCCGGACAAGAAAATTATTACCCCAACCCGGGATCTGAAACTTTCACGGGAAACAGAAATTGAATATCTGAAGGAGCACGGAGTAAGCTATGACTGGAAGAAAATGGAGTATTCCGTAAATAAAGGGATTTGGGGAACATCGGTCGGAGGGAAAGAGACGTTGCATGCCGATACGAACCTGCCGGAAGAGGCTTATCCGTCACAGTTGCAAAAAGAGGGTAAAGAGGAGGTAGAGATCGAATTTTACAAAGGAGAAGTGGTCGCTGTGAATGGGGAAAAAATAGCCGGAATAAAAGCGATCCGGGCATTGGAAGGAATTGCAGCACCTTGGGCTATCGGGCGGGATACTCATGTCGGTGATACAATCGTGGGGATCAAGGGCCGTGTCGGATTTGAGGCTGCAGCTCCCCTTTTAATGATCAAAGCGCATGAATTGCTGGAAAAACACACCTTGACGAAATGGCAGCAATATTGGAAAGAGCAGTTGGGAAACTGGTACGGTATGTTTGTGCATGAGGCGATGTATTCCGAACCTGTAATGCGTGATATTGAAAAATTTCTGGAAAACAGTCAGCGTCATGTCAGCGGCAAGGTGAAAATCCAACTTCGTCCTTATCATTTTGACCTGATCGGTATAGAATCGGAGCACGATCTGATGAATTCCGGCTTTGCCGAATACGGGGAAATGAATAATGCCTGGACAGCGGAAGATGTAAAAGGCTTTACGAAGATGATGGCAATGCCTTTAAAAGTTTACAATTTTGTAAACAAGGACCTGTAAGTCGGTCGGATTTACAGGTTTACGTTTCGCTTTATACGTCGCTTACTTAAAAATAATCAATGAAGTAGGCGCTCATAATTAATTATACATTTCAAAAATGTAATCATCTGTAATCAGGATGATTACGTAAATATCAAATAAGTCTATGGACTTACGAATTAAAATGAGAATTGCCATTGCAGGAGGTGCGGGATATACGGCAGGAGAGTTGATCCGGATACTGGTAAATCATCCTCAGGTTGAAATCAAATATGTTCAGAGTGAATCACATGCGGGAGAAGCGGTATATGCCGTCCACCGGGATTTGCTTTATTTGCCTCTGACTTTCGGAGATATCGATTTTTCGGATATTGATGTTCTTTTCCTGTGTATGGGACATGGGGTATCAGAGAAATTCCTGTCAGCACATCAGATTCCTGCTACGGTAAAGATTATCGATCTGGGGAATGATTTTCGTTTGGCTGAGAATGCTCACGGGTTTGTATACGGTTTACCTGAATTATCCCGGGAAACCATTGCGAAGAGCAGTTATATTGCAAATCCGGGATGCTTCGCTACGGCGATTGAGTTGGGATTATTGCCTTTGGCGGCCTTGAATGGGCTTCCCGATGAGATTTCTGTGTTCGGCGTAACCGGTTCGACGGGAGCGGGTCAGAAACCCGTAGCCGATACACATTTTAGTAACCGATGCAATAATCTTTCAAATTATAAAGTATTTATCCACCAGCATTTGAGTGAGATTAACGAGACATTGAAAAGAGCCGGAGCTGAAAATAGTTACGATCTGGCTTTTGTTCCGGTAAGGGGATGCCATACGCGGGGTATTATTATCGATACCGTATTTCGTACTTCGGCAAGTGTACGGGAATTGACGGATTTATACAAGGCTTATTATGCCGTTCATCCATTTGTGTGTGTAAGCGACGAACCTCTTTATTTGAAGCAAGTCGTGAATACGAATTATTGTTTTATACATATTACCCAGCAAGGAAAGCAGACGTTGGTGACGTCGGTGATCGATAATTTGCTGAAAGGGGCTTCGGGGCAGGCCGTGCAGAATATGAATCTGATGTCGGGACTGGAAGAGACAATGGGATTGAATCTGAAGGCCAATTATTTTTAAGTGTCTGATGATGTTTTGCGGTATTCTTTACTGTATGGAAGATCGCGGAAATTATAAATAAGTTGAGGGATTTTATTTGTTGTTATTATGGGATTATTTGAAGTATATAGTTTATCCGATCTTGTGCCCGTAGAGGCGAAAGGGTCTTATATCTGGGATGACAAAGGGGTGAAATACCTTGACTTTTACGGAGGACACGCTGTTATTTCTATCGGTCACAGCCATCCGGTGTACGTGGATAAAATCGCCGGGCAGCTTCATAAAATCGGTTTTTATTCCAATGCGGTAAAAAATCCGTTACAGGAAAAATTGGCGGAAGAGTTGTGCCGTACTTCCGGATATGAGCATTACAATCTTTTTTTATGCAATAGCGGAGCCGAAGCGAATGAGAATGCTTTAAAACTGGCTTCTTTTATGACCGGACGGGATAAAATTCTGGCTTTTAAAGCTGCTTTTCACGGACGTACCAGTGCTGCCGTTGCGATTACGGACAATCCGAATATACAGGCGCCTGTCAATCGGTGTCATAAGGTGGATTTTATTCCGCTGAATGATGTTTCAGCTTTGGAAAAAGCGTTGGCCGGAGGGGAATATGCTGCTGTTATTGTAGAAGGTATTCAGGGTGTCGGGGGAATTCGTCCTGTGGATGACGCTTTTCTGTTACGGATGCGGGAATGTTGCGATGCTGCGGGAACGGTGATGATTGTGGACGAAATTCAGAGTGGGTATGGGCGTTCCGGAAAGTTTTTTGCCCATCAGTATGCCGGGGTATATCCGGACATTGTGACAATGGCGAAAGGTATGGGGAATGGTTTTCCGATAGCCGGTTTATTGATTACCGAACGTATTGAAGCCCGGAACGGCATGTTGGGAACTACTTTCGGCGGAAGTCATCTGGCTTGTAGTGCGGCATTGGCTGTACTGGAAGTGTTGAACTCGGAATATCTGGTCAATAATGCGGCAGCTTTGGGACATTATCTGGTACAGGAACTGAAAAAAATCAAAGGAGTGACGGAAGTTCGCGGAAAAGGACTGATGATCGGCGTAGATACCGAATGTCCCCAGGCAGAAGTGCGGGGACGTTTGTTAAAGGATTTTCATACGTTGACCGGATATAGCGGTAAGAATACGTTGCGTTTGTTGCCGGCCCTGACGATAACCCGGAAAGAAGCCGATGAGTTTTTGGATGCTTTCCGGAAAGTGATGATGTTTTGATTAGGCAGGGACGACCTGTTTCTGCCGTATTATTTAAGTCGATATAGTTTTATAAAAATGATAAAAGTAATCAAGATCGGTGGTAAGCTGATTGAAGATGATAAAGTTTTAGGCTGTTTGTGTGATAAGTTGTCTGCGTATTATCCCCATTGTGTTTTGGTACACGGAGGGGGTAGTATGGCAGGTCAACTTTCATCGCGTCTCGGTATGGAGACAAAGATGCATGAAGGAAGGCGGATCACCGATGAGGCGACATTGGAAATAACGGTGATGACTTATGCCGGTTTGGCGAATAAGAAAATCGTGTCTTGCCTGCAATCGAAAAAAATGGTAGCCTGCGGTTTATCGGGATGTGATATGGGGGTCGTCGTTTCGCACAAACGTAGTAATTCCGGTATGGATTGGGGCTTTGTCGGGGATATCGATACGGTGAATGAAAAAATGCTGGCCTTATTGCTTGAAAATGGGATCATGCCGGTGATTTCTCCGATAACCTGTTCGCCGGCCGGACAATTGTTGAATACCAATGCGGACAGTGTTGCTTCAGCGGTAGCGATAGCTTTGAGCCGGCGTTATGAAACCGAATTGGTGTATTGCTTCGATAAACCCGGAGTTTTGAAGGATGCAGAAGATAATTCTTCCGTGATACCGCAAATGGACAGAGAGACATACGATGTATTGAGAAAAGAAGGATACATTCATTCCGGAATGTTGCCTAAATTAGAAAATGCCTTTAAGACATTGGAATCCGGAGTAAAAAAAGTGAGGTTGACGAGTCCGGAAAATCCGGACGGGGGAACGGTGATCGGATTTTAGATTGACGATTTTAGAGGATATCCACAATTCTTCTTTACGAGAGGGAAGAATCGTAAATTTATTAAGACGACCGGTTTTATGGAATTCCGGTTGTAAACCAAAAATCGTAAATTGTAATGAATGTAACGGAAGCGATAGAATTGTTGGAAAAAATAATTGCTCTGCCTTCTTTCAGTAAGGAGGAACGGCAAGTGGCGGATTTGATGGTGTCTGTTTTATCCGGTTATGGATACCGGGTGGAACGCAAAGGCAATAATATCTGGGTACGTTCACTTCATTTTGATGCCCGGAAGCCTACTTTGGTGTTGGAGGCACATATCGATACGGTACGGCCGAACGGGAATTGGAAAACCGATCCTTTTACGCCCGTTATAGAAGGCGGAAAGTTATTCGGTTTGGGAAGCAATGATACGGGGGGAAGCATTGTTTCAATGCTGGCAGCTTTTCTCCGGCTGGATAAAGAGGAGCAGCCTTATAATTTGATTTACCTCAACTCGGCGGAGGAAGAGAATACCGGAGAGGGTGGCGTACGTAGCGTTGTGGAAGAGATCGGCAAGGTCGATTTGGCTTTGATCGGGGAGCCTACCGGGATGCAGGCTGCGATTGCAGAAAAAGGACTGCTGGTGTTGGATGTTACGGCTCGGGGAAAGGCAGGGCATGCGGCACGTAACGAAGGGCAGAATGCCATTTATGAGGCTTTGTCCGATATCGAATGGTTTCGTACCTATCGTTTTGAGAGAGTATCGGATTTGTTGGGAGAAGTGAAAATGACGGTTACGGGTATTCAGGCCGGGACATTACACAACGTTGTGCCTGCTGAGTGTACGTTTATGGTGGATGTCCGTGTTAACGAGCATTATTCGAATGCCGAAATTTTTGAAACGATAAAAGCCCATGTGAAAAGCGAGGTAAAGCCGCGTTCTTTTTCACTTAATTCGTCGTCGATATCACCGGAGCATCCGATTGTAAAGCGTTGCCGCGAATTAGGGTTGTCTGCTTACGGTTCTCCGACAACTTCCGATCAGGCGGTACTTCCCTGGACTTCTCTGAAAATCGGACCGGGAGACAGTGCCCGTAGCCATACGGCGAATGAGTATATCAGATTGGATGAAATCGAACAGGGTATCGGGCTTTTTGAGAAATTGTTGAAAGGGTTCAGGATTTATGATCGTTGATTGAGGAGGAATTTTGGGACAGGTGGTGTGGTTGCCAGAATAAACAAGAGACACTGTAAATATTTAAAATATAGCGAATGAAACTTTGGGACAAAGGATATGATACAGATCGGTTTACCGAAGAGTTTACGATCGGGAAAGATAAGGAATTGGATGTTATGCTTGCGAAGGCTGATGTATTGGGAAATATGGCTCACCTGAAGATGTTGCATAAGATCGGATTGATGGACGAAACCGATTTACGGAAACTGGAGCAAGCCTTGCGGGAGATTTATGCGGATGTAGAGAAAGGAAATTTTAAGATTGAAGATGGCATTGAGGATGTACATTCCCAAATAGAATATTTGTTGACGGAAAAATGTGGCGAGGCCGGGAAAAAAATTCATACAGGTCGTTCCCGCAATGATCAGGTTTTAACGGATATCAAATTGTTTACCCGGGCAGAGATGCTGAAAGTATTGGATTATACCGGGACATTGTTCCGCGTTTTATTAAAGAAAGCGGAAGAGAATAAGGCAGTGTTGTTGCCCGGGTATACGCATTTGCAAATTGCCATGCCTTCTTCTTTCGGTTTGTGGTTTAGTGCGTATGCAGAATCTTTGGCCGACGATTTACTGATGTTGAAGGCAGCTTACGATATGGTAAATACCAATCCGCTCGGTTCGGGAGCCGGTTACGGTTCTTCGGTGGCGCTCGACCGGCAGATGACAACTGATCTGCTGGGCTTTGACGATTTGGCTTATAATTCGGTATATGCCCAGATGCAACGGGGAAAGATGGAGAAAAACGTTTTGTTTGCTTTGGCGGCGATTGCGACGACATTGGGGAAAATGGCTGCTGATGTTTGTCTTTTTTCCTGCGGTAATTTCGGGTTTATAAAATTACCGGATCAATATACGACCGGATCGAGTATTATGCCTCATAAGAAGAATCCGGATATTTTCGAATTGGTCCGGGCTAAATGCAACCGCTTACAGACACTGCCCGGACAGATGGCAATGCTTTGTGCCAATCTGACTTCCGGTTATTTCCGGGACATGCAACTGACCAAGGAAATTTTCTTTCCGGCATTTAAAGAGTTGACGGATTGTTTGCTTATCAGTACGGCCGTATTGCAGGAGATGGAACTGAATACCGGAGTATTGAAAGATGAACGCTATAAGTATCTGTTTACGGTTGAAGATGTAAACGATTTGGTAACAGCAGGAGTGCCTTTTCGGGAAGCTTACCGGGAAATCGGAATGAAAGTACAAAAGGGGGCGTATGCGGCAGATACGCAACGCACTCTGAACCATACCCACGAAGGGAGTATCGGGAATCTTTGCCTCGACCGGATTGAAGTTAAATTCAAACGACATACCTGGAATTATACCAAGGTGCTGGATGCTGAAAAAGCACTGATGGATTGAAAAAGCGGGGAATATTTCCCCGCTTTTTCAGTTGAAATTACACACATTCCCCATTCTTTTCTCAAATAGTATTTTTCGTAAATCACTGATTTTATTGTATTTAAAACGAGAATTATCTCTTTTTTTTGATTTGGCATGATTTTTATACATATTAAATAGAATGCCTTGATTTTTGATCTATGGTGGGGATTGTCCGTTGCGGATTTGAAAGGTGAAAATTCAGGGATGGATACAGGGTCGTAAAAACAGAGAATCTATTGTTGCTAAAATGATCTGATTCCATAGATTTATTTGATGTTTTCGCAGACTCTTTGTATACAAACACTTAAAGTATAGAGATGTATAATTAATTTTGAACAATTACTTATATGAGAAGTGGAATAATAGTATGGATGATCGCTGCCGTTTTCGGTTTGTTTGTTTTTTTAGGTTCGGTAACGGCAACATGTGATAGCCGGTTGGGAAATATTGTGAAAAAAAATATCGAAGTACCTGTACTTTTGGCCGGTAATGCGGTAAATTATGTTAAAATTGAAGTATCCGAAGTTCCGAATGTAGTACGTACGGCTATAGCAGCAAAATATTCTGCCTATGTTATCGATGAGGCTTTTAAGGGAGATGATGATTGTTACAAGCTGATATTGAAGAGAAATGATAAAAAAATAACTGTTTATTATAATAAAACCGGTGAATTTCAAAAAGAAGAGACAGATGTGTCCGCACAGCTTGTTTAGTGATTATTATTATTTCATGCCGAAGGAGCCTCAAGGGGCTCCTTTTTGCTTTTAGCGGATTTTTTGGTACTTTTGTTTTCAACGGGAGAACGGAAATGGGAGGATAAAAGAATACCGGTTTTATAAAGGAAAGAACGACGTATGGTAAGAATTTTATTGGTAGACGACGATACTACGTTTTGTTTGATGTTAAAAACCTGGTTGGTAAAACGAGGTTTTGACGTAACGGAAGCTTTTTCCGTTGATGCTGCTTTGAAAGCTTTGTCTGCCGGGCAATATGATGTGGCACTTACCGATCTGAGATTACCTGATAAGGACGGTATTTTCCTTTTGGAAAAGATTAAAGCGACTTATCCCAAAACACAGGTGATTCTGATGACGGGTTATGCCGATATACAGACGGCAGTGCATGCGATGAAATCGGGAGCATTCGATTATGTCGCCAAACCGATTATTCCGGATGAAATATTGAAGAAGATACAGGAGGCTCTGGAGCAAAAGAGTATGCCGGAGGGGAAGAAGAGGAGGCCTGAAAGTCAGGATGTGCCCTATATCAAAGGTAATAGTCCGGAATCTCAGAAATTATTTGAATATATACGTTTGGTGGCTCCGACGATGATGACGGTGCTGATTACCGGTGAGAGCGGTTCGGGAAAAGAGTATATTGCCCGTCTGATCCATGCCCAAAGTAGCCGGAAAAATGCTCCTTTTGTAGCTGTCGATTGCGGAGCTATCCCCAAAGATTTGGCTGCCAGTGAGTTTTTCGGACATGTCAAAGGCGCTTTTACAGGGGCGGTAAACGACAAGACAGGTTATTTTGTCGCCGCTTCCGGCGGTACGATATTTCTGGATGAGATCGGAAATCTGAGTTACGATGTACAGGTGCAGTTGTTGCGGGCTTTGGAGGAGCGGAAAGTGAAACCGGTGGGTAGTGATAAGGAAGTCTCTTTTGACGTACGGATTATTTCCGCTACGAATGAAAATTTGAAAAAAGCGGTAGCAGAAGGAAGTTTTCGGGAAGATCTTTATCACCGGTTGAACGAGTTTTCTCTGACAGCCTTGAGTTTGCGTGACCGTCCGGAGGATATCCCAATTTTTGCCAATCATTTTTTAACGACATCCAATGAGGAACTGGGGAAAGCGGTAGTCGGCTTTGATGATGCCGTGATGAATATATTTAAGAATTACAGTTGGCCCGGCAATTTGCGGGAAATGCGGAATGTCGTGAAACGGGCTACTTTGTTGTGTCAGCATGAATTTATTTCTCCGGAGGATATACCGGCAGAGTTGGCGGCGGCTCCTGTTGTACAAACGATTCAGGATCTGGCGTTGAGACGGGAAAAAAATGAGGTAGATTTGATACGGGAAGCTTTGGCTAAATGTAATAATAATAAAAGTGAGGCTGCCCGAATGTTGAAAATCGACCGAAAAACCCTTTACAATAAGATGAAACTTTACTCGATAGATTGAGTCGTTGTATCAGTCCGTGGCAATTTTTAAATCCATTTCTAAAGTCTGTAGTAGAAGTTGTGTTTTTTCGATAATCTGCCGGGTTAATTTTTCAGATTCCTCCGAGGTAAGAGAGTCGCGTTCCAGTGTTTGTAAGGTACGGATGATTTCTGCCGTTTCTAGTTGCCTGAACATCGGAAGCATTTTGTGGGCGAGCCCGGCAATTTTTTTCATTTGTTTTTCATCTGCATATTCTTTTAATTTCTGAAGGTGTTTCCGGGTTTCGGAAACAAAAGAATGTAGAATCTTTCGGGTGGCCTCCGGGTCGTTGTCCGTAAATTGTTGTATTTGTCTCAGGCTATAGCCGTTTTGATCCGCCGGTAATACCGGAGAAGCAGCCAGTTGCTGCTGGAGGTTGCCGGAAAAGGAGCCGGGATAGATCTGGCAAATAACGTCTAAAAGTTGTGCCGACGTAAAAGGTTTTCCCAGATACGCCGTAAATCCTGCATTCAGATAATCTGTTTTTGTTTTTCCCGAATCGGCAGATAAAGCGACGACCGGAACGGTAAAATGTTGTTCCCGTATTTGCTTTACCAGTTCAAAGCCTGTCATTCCCGGCATTTGTATATCGGAAAAGACAATGTCATAATTCTCTTTTTCCAGTTTCCCGGTCACTTTTTGAGGATTGTCCGTACATTCGGTCTGTATGCCGTAATTTTGCAATAGCCCGCTTGTCATTTCCAGTTGTAATGGATCGTCGTCGACTAACAGTACTTTTATTTGTTTATCATTCGGGCTGTGGACGGACGTAATCTGTACATCTGTTTTTGCTTTCGGGATTTCCGTGCCGGTTGCCGTGCAATCGAGGGGGAGTGATACGGTAAAGCAGCTTCCTTTTCCCGGTTCGCTTTCCAGCGTCATTTCTCCCTTTAAGAGATGGATTAATTTAAGTGTGATGGTCAGGCCTAATCCTGTTCCTTCTATTGAAGCATGGGATTTTAACCGGGTAAATTCCTGGAAAATCAGTTTTTGTTCTCCGGGAGTCATACCCGGACCCGTATCTTTGATCCGGAAAATCATCCGCTTATCTTCCGACGTTGTTGCCGTAAAGGTAATTGTTCCCGATTCAGTGTATTTAACAGCATTCGATAAGATATTCGTAATGATCTGGCGTATGCGAAGAGCATCTCCTTTGCATGTCGTATTCAGATCTTCGTGAATAGTGCAGTTTAATGTTAAATTTTTAGCGGTAGCCAGCGGCAGAAAAGTGTCTACAATTTCATGAAAAAGTTGTGCCGGATTAAAAATAATTTCCTCAACCATCAACCGGTTGTTTTCCAGTTTCGATAAGTCGAGCAGGTTTGTAATCAGCTTTTGGATATGATCGGCGGAGCTTTTCATATTTTTCAGGAAATAACGCTGTCTGTTATCGATTGGGCCGGAATTGAGCAGTTCGATATATCCCATAACGGAACTTAAGGGAGATTTGATGTCGTGGGTCACTGTCAGCATCAGTTGTTCCCGGCTTTTAAGTAACCGGGCTGTGTATGCGTTGGCTTCTTCCAACTGTTTCCGGTAACGCTGACTGCGGGAGATATCTTTTAAAATGAGTGTACAGAAGAATGCAATAAACAATACGGCAACAATTGCGATAATGGCGATCAGCCGGGCAGCCGAATCCATAACCTGCTCGCGTTCCTCTATTCGTTTCAGGGAATAGGCGATTTCTTCTTTTTCGTAGGCATAAAGTACCTTTTTCAATTGTTCTGTAATCTGGACGCTTTGGTTGACGATGTTATATTCCCGTCGGCTGATTTGGCGATTGAGGTTTGCCGCTTCTGCCTGAAAACTTTCCCAGGCATATTTTAAGATATGTACGATACTGTCGGGATTGTTTTGGGCAGAAACAGGCGGAAGGGTATCCCAGATGATATGTTCGGATTCCCGGATTTGCAAAGTCGTGTCCGGTTCCTTTGTAGAAAATAGGCCCAGGAACCATTTTTTCTTTTTTACGGTGGCGATATACGAGCTGTCCCGGGTGGTAATTACTCTCTTCCGGATGTTCGGGGCAGGCGGTACAGAGTCTTTGGCCGATTCGATCAAAGCAATGGCTTTGTTATAATAGTCAGTTGATTCTTTTGATTTTTTTACCTTGAGCAGTTCTTTCAGGTTTTTGATTTTGTCGTTTAACAGGAGATGGATTGTATCGATACGGGCTTCCTGTCCCGGTTCGGCCGTCATTTTTTTCAGGGAATCGATGTTCGACTCAACTTGCCGGATAATGTCGATGTATTTATGAAAAGCACGCTCCGAGCCGGTTTGCAGAAATGAATTGCTCAGTGTTTCGGCTTCATACAGACTGGCGATGGTATTGCCGATGAGGTATAGTTTTTGGTTGGTGGCACTGACGAAATTTTCTTTGTCTGTGAACCGGGATATTTGTTTGTATATGAATGTAATGGTCGCTATCGTCAAAATGAAAAGCAATACATAACCGCTGATGACTTTAAATTTTGTATAACGTGACGGTGAATTCATATGTCCCGGAGTTTTGATTTTGCTGTTGTAGCAAAATTAGCATAAAAAAGTGATTTCTTTTTCTTTTCCGATAGGAGACTTTTAAAATTATACTGATTGAAAGTTGCTGAAAACAAAGAATACAGGCGGAGTTATCTTAATTAAAAGTTAATAAATATTGCTTAAAGAAAAAAATGTTTACTTTTGTTGCCTATTGTAAATCAGACCTAATTTGATCAGGTCTGTTCAGGTGCATGTAGTATTAAGATTTGAAGGTTTATTTATAGTGCAGAAAAAGCATTGTAAAAGAGTAGTGTGATGCGAAATTGTCTGCGGACATATAGTTTGGGAATATGCATATGCTTGTTCTGTATCTCTTCCTTGAGAGCCCAGATAAACCCGGAAACGGCTTTTTATTGGGAAAATCCGTATTCGGTCAACCCTGCATCCGTAAATTTGGATTACAGTGCATTCTTTTCTTTGGCAGCCCGTAAGCAATGGGCTTCTTTTCCCGGAAGTCCGGTTACTTTTGGAGCTACCGGGGCCTTTTATCTGGAAGATTACCGGACACAGGTGGGGATGAAGGTTTTGAAAGATAAAATCGGATATCTCAATACTTTTGATGTTTCTCTTTCCTATGCTTACACCCTTCGGTTGAGCTGGAACAGCTTTTTGAACATGGGAGTTGCAGGTTCCTGGCAATCGCAGGACATAGACCGGAAGGAGGTGGAACTTGAAAATCCGGACGATCCTGTTTTAGGAAGCGAGCGTATGCGTGGATTGAAGGAATGGAATGCGAATATCGGCGCGGAATATGTTTTCGATAAGAAATTGGTAGTCGGGATGGCCAGCCAGAATCTTTTCTCTTTTTTTAAGCGAGAACCTCATATCTGGGGTGGGACGAATTATGCCTATGTCCGTTATCGCACCCGTTCGGTGGAACGTAGTATCGACATGGAGTATGGACTTTGTGCCAAGCAGTACGAGGAGGATTTTCAGGTGGACGGCATGGTGTCCTTGTATTTGAACCGGGATCGGCGGGAAGAAATGATGCAATTTTCGATTTACGGCCGGTCGGTTGGGGAAGTCGGTTTTTTAGTGGGGATGAAGTTGATTTCCGAATTGAAATTTCTTTGTGCCTATGATTATAATTTCAAGGCTGTAAGCGGGGAAACGAGTGGGAGTTTCGAGGTGATGATTACTTATCCGATTCATCGCAATTCGATGTGCAGGAGTGAATGGGACCGTTGAGGAATTTTAGATTATAAATTGTAAACTTTAAATTAACGATACGAACCAATCCCGAATCAATTGTAGATTGATGATTTCAGATTTATGATTGGGCGCACGAACGGGCCGTAAGGGATTGTTGATTTTGAATGGTAATCAGGCCGGAGGCCATTAATCGATAAAAGATAAAATGTTTGAAACTAGCAGGTGGTATTTATGGACAGTTGTAACAGTACTTCTGTTTTTGGGGAGGGCAGGGTATGCCCAGGGGTATGTCGTTTCTCCGACAGTACCTGACTTTACAGATATTACTGCTGCTTGTGTGGAGGCTACTTATGGAACAACCGGAAATCCTTTTACAACAAAGGGAATTGTATCAAACCGGCACAGCCTGATAACCCGTCAGGGTACGGACCCCAATACGGGGAATCAACTGAAATTTTTACCTTCAGGTGAAACGAAAGTGGTTCGTTTAGGGAATGATTCGATAGGCGGACAAGCCGAGAGTATTACTTATCATTTTAAAGTTGATCCGGAAAAATCGGTATTGTTTTTAAAATTTGCCGTTGTGTTTCAGGACCCCGGACATCCCGGTAAAGATCAGCCCCGTTTTGTGGTGAGGATAATGAGCCGTGAGGGTGCATTGATAGAGTCTTGTGCAGAGTATGATGTGTCGGCAAGAGCTGAAATTGAAGGATTCAAATCTTTTGAGATGTTCGGTGTTCCGGTGCGTTGGCGTGATTGGACAAATGTCGGTCTGGATATGTCTTCGTATGCGGGACAGGAAGTGCAGGTGCAATTTGTTACCTACGATTGTGCCTTGATGGGACATTTCGGATATGCTTATTTTACAGCCAGTTGTATTTCCAGTCAGTTGATGCTATCTGCCTGTGCGGGTGACGGTTTTACTCTTTCGGCTCCGGAAGGTTTTTCTTCTTATTTATGGCAGGACGGGCGGACGACGTCGTCTACCCAATGGACACGGACAGAGGGAACGATGCATGTTTCCTGTGAAATAACCTCTGCCACCGGTTGTCGCTTTACGTTGAGTGCTTTGGTGGCCGATGATCCGCATTTGCCCCCGACTCCGGTGTTTTACGATACGATATGCCAGGGCGATCCTTATACGAAGCATAATTACGATTTGCCGCCCCAGCAGGATACAGGGACTTCTCCTTATTACAATACGTATTTTGATTTGTCGGATTGCAGAAAGAGTGGGGAGACGACTCTCTTTTTGACGGTTTTGCAGCGTTATTATCCCGTCGGGGCCCGGATATGTGAGGGTGATGACTATACCGGCAACGGTTTTTCTTATTTGAATGCCCGGGCGGGGAAGTATTACGACACCCTGACTTATTCGCGGACGGACAGGTGCGATAGTATTGTCGTATTGCAACTCGACGTTTATCCTTTGGTCGTGATGACTGAAGACATTGTGGGAGAGCAACATCCTTGTGTGGGGTCGGTACAACATTACAATATGCGGGAAAACTGGCCGGAGGGCAGTTACACCTGGGAGTTTCCGGAGGGGTATACCATTTTGAGCGGACAGGGGCAACCGGAAGTTGTCGTACAGGTAACGGATATTGCTGTGACGGGACAAGTGATTTTGCTGTACGGTACGGGAGGCTGCGCTTTGGGGACGAATCCCCTGATTATCGAGCCGGGCCGTACCTATTGGCAAACTGTGCCGGATACCGTATGTACCGGTGTGGAATACCATAAACAAGGATTTCATGTACCCGCACAGGATAGTGCAGGCGTGTATTCCTATGTTCAGCACAATACGACTGCCGGAGGTTGTGATAGTATTATTACATTGAGCCTGCATGTATATCCTACGCCCGAAGTGAGTATTGTCGCTTCCGATTATTTGGTTTGTGCCGGAGATTCTGTGCGATTGGAGGCTTTGGCCGGTCAGGCGCAATTGACACCCCCGGATCCGCCTGCAATTGCTATCGGCGATGTACTTTGTGAAGACGGTAGTATCCTGAAAATCGGCGAATATAATCCGGGAATACACAGGGCAGCCGGTATCGTTTATTGGCTGAATAAAACCGGGAAACACGGTTGGGCGGTCAGTTTGGAAGATGCGGTGAGTGGTGGCAATGATTTGTTTTTTTGGTTGCGTTCGGGATATATGATAGATATTGCCGGTATTCAAAATTATTATCTGTCGATAGAGGCTTCTGCCGATACTTCCGGATATAATAATACACGTGCGATGCGTAATGTAACTGACAGCAGGTATTATATTCCGGCTGCATGGGCAGTGGATTTCGAACACGGTTGGTATATTCCGGCAGCCGGACAGTTGACTATGCTTTTTTCGGCAATTGAAGATATAAATGAATCTTTCCGGAAGGTGACCGGTGCACCGTTTTTGACAGCTTTGTCGGGTTATAAACGTTACTGGAGCAGTTCGGAGGCCAGTGCCAGACAAGCGTGGAATCTGGCTTTGTGGTTAGGCTATATAAGTGTCAATGACAGAGATTCGTATTACAATATACGGGCTGTAAAAAGTTTCTGATACGAAAGAAATGAGGTATATAGGTTTGATAATAGGCTGGTTGTGTCTGGGATTGTCCGTATATGCACAGACATATAAGGTGGGAGACGTCATTGTTAATAAGGACGGTTCCCAGGGGGTTGTGTTTTGGGTAAATGCAGAAGGGAGTGAAGGGTGGATGGTGGCTTTACACGATTTACCCCGGCCGTTGAAATGGGGAAGATTGAGGGATGATGTGCCGGAATTGGAAAATGTCGGTTCGGGATCCGGAGTGAATGAATTATCAAAGATATTCAAAGGCTTGGCCGATACTTCGGGTTATCAGAATACATTGAAGTTACGTAAATATCAGGGGAGCGGTACTCAATATCCGGCTCAACTGGTGGATTTCGGAAACGGTTGGTATGTACCTGCCGCCGGACAAATGCGTAAGCTTTTCACGTCGATGAACAGCATCCGGACCGTTATACAAAACCGGGGAGGTGATGCTCTGAAAGTGGGCAGATATTGGTCGAGTACGGAATACGATGCCCGGGCTGCCTGGTTTGTGTATTGTCATCCCGGGGAACTGAATTTCGATACGAAAGACAGTGTTTTGTATGTCCGTCCGGTCCGGTCTTTTTCTGTTCGGGATGTAAAATACGACAGGACTTTGGCTTATAAGTGGAATTCGGGGCAAAGAGATCCCGGTATTACGGTTTATCCCGGCAGGAATACGGAGTATGAGGTTGAAGTTACGACGGCTGCCGGTTGTTCGAATAAGGCTTCCCGGCAGATTCTGGTCGCTTCCGGAAACGATACGACGATTGTCGGCTATGTCTGTCCGGGACAGGCTTATACGGAAAACGGCTTTAACCTTACAAAGGCCGATACGACATATATTTTCGGGTTACAAAATGCAGGCGGGTGCCGGAAAACCGTCACTTTACATTTGTATCAGAAAGATACTGTGATGACGGTAATCAATGAGGATATTTGTCAGGGAGAGATGTATCATCAGAATAATTTCACAGCCTGGGAGTCGGGCAAGTATGTACAAACCTGGACGGGGAGCAACGGTTGTGATTCTACGGTTGTATTGAATCTTAAGGTGCATCCGCTCGGCAGAGATACGATAGAAGCGGCCGTTTGTGAAGGTAAGTCGTATACAGAGAACGGTTTTAATGTTTCCAGCCCCGGTTTTTATAGTCAGAATTTTCAGAATATCTTCGGTTGTGACAGTTTGGTGACTTTGCATCTGACACTGAATCCTGTATATCAGGATACTGTTTTTGCTGTGATTTGTCAGGGAGAAAATTATACACAACACGGTTTTAATGCTACATCGCCAGGCTGTTATGATCTTCGTTTGCAGACTTTTCAAGGGTGTGACAGCCTGGTTACGTTACACCTGGATGTGCTGCCGGTTTACCGGGATACGTTAGAGGTGTCGGTTTGTGCCGGAGATGTATATACGGGACACGGCCTGCATGCCGGTGCCGCTGGTTTTTATGAAGATTCATTGAAGAGCATTACGGGCTGTGACAGCCTGATTATCGTACATTTGGTTTTAGATCCGGTGTACCGGGACACAATCCCCGCTGTGATTTGTCAGGGGGAGACTTATGCGGAGAATGGTTTTATCGTTTCATCTGCGGGATATTATCGACAATATTTGCAGAGTGTTGCCGGTTGTGACAGTCTGGTCACATTGGACTTGAAGGTACTTCCGGTGTATCAGGATACGGTAACGGTGATGATTTGTGATGGAGAAACGTATACAGAACACGGATTGAATACAGGTATTCCCGGGTATTATGACGTTCCGTTGAGGACTGTAGCCGGTTGCGATAGTTTGGTAACGGTACATCTGATATTGAATTCGGTTTACCGGGATACGATTCCGGCTGTAATCTGCCAGGGAGAAATTTATTCCGGTTTCGGTTTTTCGGTTTCCGATCCGGGTTTTCATGACCGCTTACTGCAAAGTGAGTTTGGTTGTGATAGTTTAGTAACTTTGTTTCTGACGGTAAATCCGGTGTACCGGGATACGATTCAGGCAGAAATTTGTACCGGGGAAATATATACGGGTTATGGGTTTACGGTTCATACGCCCGGATACCATGACCGGTTATTGCAGAGTGTGACCGGTTGTGATAGCCTGGTGACCTTGTTCCTGACGGTTCATCCGGTTTATCAGGATACGATAGCCGCATCTGTTTGTGAAGGACATACTTATTCGGGCAATGGTTTTGTTGAATCTGTTGCCGGATATTATGATAGGGAATTACACAGTATATTGGGTTGCGATAGTTTGGTGACCTTGCATCTGACGGTTCATCCGGTATATCGGGATACTATTCCGGCTGCTATATGTGAAGAGGAAGTTTATACAGGCAATGGCTTCCGGGTTTCTGATGCCGGTTTTCACAATCGGTTGTTGCAAAGTGAGTATGGCTGTGATAGTTTGGTGACTTTGTTTTTGACTGTTCATCCGGTTTACCGGGACACGATCCGGGAGGCTATTTGTGAAGGGGACACTTATCGGAAACATGGTTTTGACGTATCGGAGGCGGGGATATACAATCGTCGGTTGCAAACGGGAAATATCTGTGATTCTGTCGTCACTTTGGACCTCAGGGTGAACCGGACTTATCTTTTTGCTTCTTCTACTTCGATTTGTGAAGGAGAAAGGTATTATTTCCGGGGGCATGAATTGACGGAATCCGGTCGCTATGAGGATGTTTTTGTGACGGAAAAAGGTTGTGATAGCCTTTATCGGATGGATCTGGTGGTAACTCCGCTTTATCATCACGTGATAGAAGCCTCTATCTGTAAAGGTGAGCGTTATGCTCAAAATGGATTTTATACCGGAGAGGCTGGAGAATATACGCGGCATTATTATTCGGTATACGCTTGCGATAGTATCGTTACGTTACGTCTTCAGGTGATCGATTATTTTAAGGGGAAAATCGCTTCCGCATTAATGGATTGTCATACACACGAGTATTTGTTTTCCATAGAGGGGGGAGAGCAGCCCGAAGCGGTAACGGAGACTTATGTATGGGATTTCGGGGATGGAGTAACGGCAACGGACCGGGAAGTATCGCATGTGTATCCGGATTCCGGAAGGTATCAGATCGGTTTGGCCGTAGATCGTGGTGGAAGGTGTGAAAAATCGGTCCAATATCAATTGGAGGTTCCTTATTACAGAGATCATTTTCCGATAGAATCTTATCCGGATGCACTGGATGAGGACTGGGCGAAAGTACTTTTGCAAACGGAGTGTTATGCCGATATGGATTATACGTGGACATTGGGGGACGGATATACGGCAAAAAATTGTGAGGTAACACATAAATATGAGATCGATGACCGGGATTATTATGAAATAACCCTGACCGTTCGGAATGCCGACGATTGCCTGACAGAAAGCAGGTTACGCTTACCGGTTTATCATCGGATTACGCCTCCCAATACCTTTTCTCCGAATGGAGACGGAATAAACGATTATTTTATGCCCGGCTATCAGGTTCGGATCGTCAACCGTAACGGAGTTGAGATATATAAGGGGAGTGACGGTTGGGACGGTACTTATAATGGGAAGCAGGTGGCTGAAGACACTTATTTTTACGAAATATTTTATCAGGCTGCACGAGGGATTATAACTAAAAAAGGCTTTATTACTGTAGCCCGGTAAGGTTGTTTATAACGGCTTGTTTTCTGATATCTTTCTTTCAATATTGTATGAAGATCACTTGATGAGTTGCAACATTTGATTATTTTTGTGCAACCTCATTCTTTGGGTTATTCTCAAAATATTGGAGCGTGGACAGTCTTTTCCGGGAATTTTATCCGATAGTCGGTATATCATTCACCCGCCAGCCGGACGAGAATTGATCCGCGCTTCTTTTTTCAGGTCCGGTAACCGGGAATCTCCCGGTTATTCAGTTTATCGTGTAATTTTTCCCGGGTAAAGCTAAGATATAGCCTTCGAATTCCAGTTTCAGGAGGATTACATTTAGTTCGCTCGTCGGGATGGACAGAAATTTACTGATTTCTTCTATGTTCAGACATCCTTTGGTTTGCAGCAGTTTTTTGACGAACGCTTCCCGGTCGTTTACTCCGAAAATATCCAGACTTGTCTGAACAGGACCGGGAGGAATGCATTTCAGACCGAGGGCATTCGCTATGTCTTCCCCGTTTTCGGTCAATGCGGCCATGTTTTCTTTGATCAGTAGGTTACATCCCCGGGAAAACGGATCTGTGGGTTTTCCCGGAATGGCCAGAACGTCCCGGTTGTATGAAACAGCCATGCGGGCAGTTGCCATGGCTCCTCCTTTCAATGCCGATTCTGCGACTAATGTCGCATGGCATAAACCGGCAATGATCCGGTTTCTTTGTAAAAAATTGGCCGGAACGAAAGGGGTTGTCGTCGGGAATTCACTGATCAGTGCTCCTTGGGCTGCGATGATTTTTTCCGACGTTTTTCTGTGAGCAGCCGGATAGATGGTATGTAGTCCATGTCCCAATACGGCATAGGTGCGAAATTGTTGTTGTAAACTTGCTGAATGGGCGGTTATGTCGATGCCATAGGCCAAACCGCTTACAATGACCAACCGGTGTTTCATATCAGCCAATTCCCGGAGTATATCTTGTACCCTGTTTTTGTAATATTCCGAGGCATTCCGGGTGCCGACAATTGCCAAATGCGGGATATGCTCAGTTTCTAAAGTTCCTTTATAATATAGTATTAAAGGAGTGTCCTCGCATTGTTTTAAAAGGCAGGGATAGTTGTAGTCTTCGACGGAACAAATGCGGATATCGTGTTTGTCGATGGCGTTTATTTCTGTTTTTGCCTTATTTAGGGCCGATTGACGGTCGAACATTTCAGGCAGGCAATTGAATTCCCGGCAAATGGCGGTTATTCCTTTTTTACTTTCCCGGAAAAAACCTTCAATTCCGCCACAGCGCCCGAGCAAAGGCAGGCGGGCCATTGTGTTTAGTTTGGGCAGGAAACTCACTGCTACCTTTGTATATAAAGAACTGTCTGTTGCCATCATTACCGGGAATAGGAAGTTATGAACAAGGATCGTATGGGCCGGATGTCAAACCGCGTTTGTACAGGCATGCTCAAGGTATAGTTTACTTTTTGTAAAGATACGAAATAAAGAAAAATGAGAAAAGAGAAAAGCCAGGCAATACTAGCAGGAAGTTTTAAATCTAAAACCAATTTTTTATTTTTAATAACAGATTATACTTACATTTTAGCTTATTGTAATAAATTGTAATAGAAAACGTTTTCTAAATTCTAAAAAATAAGAGAAAAAAGTTTTGGAATAATAAATAAATAGATAATTTTGACTCTTGAAAACGTTTGAATTTTTTCAGGCGATCAAATATTGTTTTATAACCTTAAATTAAAATCGGTAACGATTTTAAAGACCTAAAAATTATACACATGAAAGCAGAAATTAAAGAATTCATGGAAGCCTTAAAGGCTAAAACAGTAGGTGAATCAGAATTCCACCAGGCTGTAGAAGAAGTTATTGAAACCGTATGGGATACCTATCAGGCAAATCCGAAATACAAAGCCAATAAGATTCTTGAAAAAATGGTGGAGCCTGAAAGAGTAATTATGTTCCGGGTGCCCTGGGTTGACGATAAAGGTGAAGTACAAATCAACCGCGGTTATCGTGTACAGTTTAACAGTGCGATCGGACCGTACAAAGGAGGTTTGCGTTTCCATCCGTCGGTTACCTTAGGTGGATTGAAATTCTTGGGTTTCGAACAGACTTTCAAAAACTCGTTGACAACTCTTCCGATGGGTGGTGGTAAAGGTGGTTCAGACTTCAACCCGAAAGGAAAATCCGATAACGAAGTAATGCGTTTTTGCCAGAGTTTCATGACGGAGCTTTGCAAATATATCGGAGCAGATACTGACGTTCCTGCCGGAGATATCGGTGTAGGCGGTCGTGAAATCGGTTATTTGTTCGGCCAATATAAGAGAATCCGTAATGAGTTTGTAGGCGTATTGACCGGTAAACCGAGAGAATTCGGTGGTTCACGTGTACGTCCGGAAGCTACCGGTTACGGTACGGTTTATTTCGCACAACACATGTTGAAAGAAAAGGGCGAAGATATCAAGGGTAAAGTTGTTTGCCTGTCAGGTTTCGGTAATGTTGCCTGGGGTGCTGCACAGAAATTGGTTCAGTTGGGAGCAAAGGTAGTAACGATCTCCGGACCGGACGGATATATTTACGATGAAAAAGGTTTGACACAGGAAGGTGTTGACTACATGTTGGAATTACGTGCCAGCAACAACGATGTTGTTGAACCGTATGCAGCTAAATTCGGCGCTAAATTCTTTGCCAAGAGAAAACCGTGGGAAGTAAAATGTGATATTGCATTCCCGTGTGCAATCCAGAACGAATTGAATGAGGAAGATGCTAAACAATTGGTGGCTAACGGCTGTAAAATGATTGTTGAAACATCCAATATGGGTTGTACTGCCGGTGCTGTTAAGTATGCCAACGAGCACATCACTTTCGCTCCCGGTAAAGCTGCAAATGCCGGTGGTGTTGCCGTTTCCGGTTTGGAAATGAGTCAGAATTCATTGAGATATAGCTGGACTGCCGAAGAGGTAGATCAGAAATTGTCTCAAATTATGAAAGACATTCATGACACTTGCGTTAAATTCGGTAAGAACGGTGATAAGATCGACTATGTGAAGGGGGCTAATATCGGTGGCTTTATCAAAGTGGCCGAGGCAATGTGCGCTCAGGGTCATGTATAATTGTTGTAGATTTTGTCTATAAACAATAAATAAATTTAAAACGTGCACGGATCAACCGTGCACGTTTTATATTATACCGGTTTTTTATTATTTTCGCCTCATCGGTGGATTAATATGTATATAGATACTCATTCTCATATTTACGAAAGCGAATTTCAGGACGACCGCCAGGAAGTTGTACAACGGGCTGTTGAGGCCGGAGTCGGCCGTATTGTCCTTCCGGATATCGATAGCGGGACCAGGCCACGGATGCTGGGGCTTGCTGAAATGTATCCCGGAATCATGTTGCCGGCTATCGGATTGCATCCGACGTCTGTAAATGAAAATTACAAGCAGGAACTGGCAGAGGTAGTGCATGATTTGGGTACCCGTTCCTTTTGCGGTATCGGAGAGTGCGGTATAGACCTTTATTGGGATAAAACCTGGTACCGGGAACAGGTGAAAGTGTTCGAATACCAGTTGGGAATAGCCGAAGATGCTTCACTTCCGGTGATCATTCATTCCCGGGATGCTCAGGAAGAGATTTTCCGGATTTTGAAGAAACATCCTTATGTCCGGGGAATATTGCATTGTTTTGCAGGAACGGTTGAAGAGGCCCGCTGTGCTATAGATATGGGTTTTTTGCTCGGTATAGGTGGAGTGGTGACGTTTAAGAATTCCGGATTGGCAGCTATTGTGCAGGAAATCGGGGCAGATCATTTGGTGCTGGAAACGGATTCGCCTTATTTGGCTCCGGTTCCTTTCCGGGGGAAAAGAAATGAAAGCGGGTATATACCGCTTATTGCACAAAAAATTGCGGATACCTTGAAGACGGATGTTAAAAAAATAGAAGAAATTACGACTCGAAATGCAATGAATTTATTTACTTTGTAGTTCGAAAACGTATGAAATAAATATGTCATGATGACCAGATCGATCTTAATCATATATACGGGTGGTACTATCGGGATGATCAATGATCCTGAAACCGGCGCTTTGTGTCCGTTTGATTTTGAACAAATCATGAATGCCGTACCCGAAATTAAGGAATTCGGGTTTAAGATTGATAGTTATACGTTGCCTAAGCTGATTGATTCTTCAGATGTAAAGCCTCAATTATGGAAAGAGTTATGTGATATCATTCTGGAGAATTACGAAAAATATTCCGGTTTTGTCATTTTGCACGGTACGGATACAATGGCTTATTCTGCTTCGGCGTTGAGCTTTATGCTCAATAATCTGACGAAACCGGTGGTCTTTACCGGTTCACAATTGCCTATCGGGAAAATCCGGACAGACGGACGGGAGAATCTGATCGCTGCTTTGGAAATTGCAGCGGCAGAAATTGAAGGCAAGGCCGTTGTTCCGGAAGTTTGTATTTTGTTCGGGGCCAAATTGTTCAGGGGTAACCGGACGACAAAAATCAATGCTGAAAGTTTTGATGCTTTTCAGTCGTTTAATTATCCGCCGCTGGCGGAAATAGGTATCCACATTCATTACAATTACGGAGCGATTGATTATGCGCCTCGGATCGGGGAGGTATCTGCTTATACGGATATGGATACCCATATCGCTATTCTGAAGATATTTCCGGGTATCCGGCCTGAATTTATCGATGCCGTTATTGAAATGCCGGGTTTGAAGGGGTTGATTCTGGAGACTTATGGGTCAGGGAATGCGCCGACGGATGAGGTTTTTTTGGGTAAAGTCCGGAAAGCCTGCGAAAAAGGGATATTGATTTACAATGTCACCCAATGCCAGGGAGGAACCGTGGAAATGGGGCGTTATGAAACCAGTCGGGAACTTTTAAGGAGCGGAGTGACAAGCGGATACGATATTACAACGGAAGCTGCCGTGTGTAAAATGATGCATTTATTGGCCCGGGAGAAAGACGCTAATGAAATAAAAAAAAGTTTAAATTCGGCTCTAAAAGGAGAAATAACCGTAAATCATATTGGATTTTAACATTTTTTTTGTACCTTGCCCCGTCTTTCGGAGTGTAGTAGGGAGACTCAAAGGTTTGCGAATTAAAATAGAAATATATAGAGTTAAATTTTAATTATTTATAAACTAAAAATCAGTTAAAGAGATCATGAGAAAATTATTTGCACTAATAGCAGTTTTAGGAATGCTTACTATTGGAGCATCGTCTATGCTAATGGCTCAGGAATCAACAGAACCTGCTGCACAAACGGAAACACAGACAACTACGACCCAGACGCTGGATGAAGATGTTGTTGAAAGTACATCAATGCATGCTGCCATCAAACAGAAATTTATCGAAGGTGGTGCCGGATTTATGGCTGCCGTTGTATTGTGTTTGATTTTCGGTTTGGCTGTAGCTATCGAGAGAGTAATTTATTTGAATCTTTCTGATACCAATACCAAGAAATTGGTTAACGGTGTTGAAGATGCATTGAACAACGGCGGTATCGAAGCTGCAAAAGAATATTGCCGTAACGCACGCGGTCCGGTGGCCAGCATCTTTTATCAGGGACTTTCCCGTTACGATCAGGGTGTTGATATGGTTGAGAAATCAGTTGTATCTTACGGTTCAGTACAGATGGGTCTTTTGGAAAAAGGTCTGACCTGGATTTCATTGTTTATCGCTATCGCTCCGATGTTGGGATTCTTGGGAACGGTAATCGGTATGATCGAAGCTTTCGATAACATTCAGGCTGCTGGTGATATGAGTCCGGCTTTGGTTGCAGGAGGTATCAAGGTGGCTTTGATTACGACCGTTGGTGGTTTGATCGTAGCTATGATTCTGCAGATATTCTTCAACTACTGTAATTCAAAAATCGAAGGCATTGTTAACAATATGGAAGATGCTTCAGTAAGTTTGTTGGATATCTTAGTAAAATACAACCAAAAAAATAAATAATCAACCATGACTGAAAAGATATTGAAAATCGTTACCATAGTAATGTTTGCTGTTACGGCGGTGATCTTGGGTATGTTTATCTGGGGAGGTGATGTGCCCGACCAGCAATATACAACACCGGTTTACACAGCTTCATTATTGAATTGGGCATACGTATTATTTGTTATTGCAGTTATTGCAGCAGTAATATTCCCCATTGTGCGGTTGTTTACGAGACCGAAACAGGCTATGAAGAGTTTTATCGGATTGGCTGCTTTGGCTGTCGTTGTTCTGATCGCGTATGCAATGGCTGACGGTACTCCTATGAATATTATCGGTTACAGCGGAACGGACAATGTTCCTTCACGGCTGATTTTCTCGGATACCATTATTTATACGATGTACATTCTGTTTGGAGCAGCTATTATTGCAATTTTTGCAACAGAACTGCTTAGAAAAGTAAGATAATCATTCCCCGGGAGGGAATAGATAAAAACGAAAAATATGGCAAAAAAGACACCAGAAATTAATGCTACTTCGACAGCCGATATCGCTTTCTTGTTGCTTGTATTCTTCTTGGCGACAACGACAATGAACGTAGATTCCGGTATGTTCCGAAAATTGCCGCCATATCAGCAGGATGATACTGAAGTCCCGAAAGTTGCAAAACGTAATATTTTGCAGGTATTGGTGAATAGAAATAACCAGCTTGCTGTAAACGGTGAATTGATGGATGTATCTAAGCTTAAAGAGAGAACCATCGAATTTCTTCTCAATCCGATGAATGACGAAAATTTACCTGAAAAAAAGGTGGAAAACATCGATTTGTTAGGAAATGTAGAAGTGTCGAAAGGTATTGTTTCTTTGCAGAGCGACAAGGGTACTTCCTATGAAATGTATATCGCCGTACAAGATCAGCTCGCAGCTGCTTATAATGAAGTGAGGGATCGGAAAGCGGTAACCAAATGGGGCAAGAAATTTTCGGCCCTGACCTCGGATCAACAGGAAGCGCTCAGAAAGCAGGTTCCCATGTCGATATCTGAAGCAGAACCTAAAAATATAGGAGGGAAAAAATAATGGCAAAATTTAAAAAAGGAGGGAAAAAAGAAACTCCCGCTATTTCTACAGCGTCATTACCTGATATAGTGTTCATGTTGTTGTTCTTCTTCATGGTTAGTACGACGATGCGCGAAGTGACCCTGATGATTCAGAATAATTTACCTGAAGCGACACAGATTGCCAAATTGGAAAAGAAATCGTTGGTAAGTAATATTTACATAGGAAAGCCGACCATGCAATTCCAAAAGGCATACGGAACCGAACCCCGTATTCAGTTGAACGATAAGTTTGCAACTTTACAGGATTTGGGAGCGTTTGTGGCTGCAGAACGTGAAGCCCGGAAAGAAGAAGAAAGAAATAGTATTACCAATAACCTGAAAATACAATCGGAAACAACGATGGGTATCGTTACGGATGTAAAGCAGGAATTGCGTAAGGCTAATTCTTTGAGAATCAACTACGGAGCCCGTCAGAAAGTGACGAGAAATTAATAAAGAAAAAAAGGGGATTTCAAATCCCCTTTTTCTTTCAAATTTTATTATCTTTGCAATCGCAATTGGTCCCGTAGTTTAATGGATAAAATGAAGGATTCCGGTTCCTTTGATATGGGTTCGATTCCCGTCGGGATCACTGACCAAAAGCCAATCGGCAACAAGTTTAGTAAAAGTCTGCAATATCTTGATATTGCAGGCTTTTTCTTTTCCTGTAATTTATAAAAAATGCAGGATAAAAGCGGGGACGTACCAATTTCCGTTTGTTTTTTATGAGTTCATTTGCGATGGAAGCAACAGCAGGATATAGAACGGTATCATATCCAGTTTGATCAAATGATTGCGGATTTCGTTCAGTGCTTTGGATATATGTTTTTCCACGGCCTTTTCGCTGATATGGAGTTTTTCGGCTATTTCTTTATTTCTTAGATGCTCTTCGCGGCTCAATAGGAACACTTTTCTGCATTGTGGTGGAAGGGTATCGACAAAAGAGTCGATTTCTCCTTTTATTTCTTTAAGCAGCAATGTATCGTACTGGTTGTAATCCAGAATTTCACGGTTCAACAGGATATCTGTGGTTTCCGGTACATCGGTCCGGCGTTGTATCAGTACGGAATTGAGATGATTGATCGATTTGTTGTAAATGGCTTTGTATAAATAGGGCTTAATGGGTTTCTCGAAATCGATACTTTCTTTTTTTATCCAAAGAGCCATAAAAACATTTTGTGCGATATCTTCAGCGGTTTGCCAGTCATTGACATAGCGATAAGCATAAGTGACCATTGATTGGAAATATTCGTCAAATAGCTCTTTGAACAGAGTTATCTCATTGTTTTTATGGTTTGTTTTTAATTTTCTCATCCAGGTGGCCGTACTTGTTATTTTACAAACTTAAACTATTTTTCAATAAAAACAATTTTTTTAGTTATCAGGTAGGGTAATCTCTTTTTAACTTGTGATAGATATAAAGAGGTTTAAGTTTCGGAATTTTAATATATGGATAGGAGATGAACGGTATAATTGTAAAATATCTGCAGGGAGAAGCTACTGATGAAGAAAAACGGCTGTTTTTGGATTGGTTGAGAGAAAGTTCTGAAAATAGAAAACTTTTCTCGCAAATGCGTGATATTTGGCTGGTGTCGGGAAAATCACCTTTGGCCGATTCGGATTATGCCAGGAGAGCATTCCGGCGTTTTGAGGCGGAAGTGAGGGCTATGGATACGAGACGAAAGCGTATCCGTTTGCATGCTTGTATCCGAAAGGCCGCAGCGGTTATTTTCTGTATTCTCTGTCTGGCAGGCGGTTATTTTACCGGGAGCCGGAACTACTTGGGACAGCACGGACAAGCGGAAGCGAGTGTGATGAACCGGGTGATTATAGGCAAAGACAGTAAGGGTGTTGTTACTTTGCCCGACGGAACGCGGGTTTGGCTGAATGCAGACAGTAAATTGATCTATCCGGAGGTATTTGACTCTGATTGCCGGAGGGTGTCTCTGGAAGGTGAAGGTTATTTCGAAGTAATAAAAAACGAAAAAATGCCTTTCTATGTAGAGACAAACGGTATGTCGGTTCATGTGCTCGGTACCCGTTTCGATGTGAAAAACTACGAATCGAAAGCGACGAGCGAAACTACTTTACTAACCGGCAGGGTTGAGGTATTTTTTCCCGGTACGCAAAAAAAAGCCATTCTTGAACCGAATCAGAAAATCACCTGTGACAAACAAACCGGCACTTATCGGTTGACGAAGGTCAATGCGGCTGATTATATTCTTTGGATTAATGAAAGACTGGTTTGTACGAATGAGACATTGGCAGTTGTCCTGTATCGGATGAAACGGTGGTATGGAATAGAAATCGTGTGCGATCAAGGGGTTCCGTTGGAACAGCGTTTATCACTGGTGATCCGGAAAGAATCGCCGGATGAAATATTTGAACTTCTGGAAATGATTGTTCCGGTAAAATATAGAATCGATGGTGACAGAGTCGTGGTAAGCCCGGCAGGCAGATAGAACAGATTATCAATTTAATAAATTTATGGCTTATGGTTTGATAAAAACAAATATTTAAAAACAGGCAGACGCTGTTAGCACCTGCCCGGAATCAAATTAAACAAACTGCTCACAAAGGTAAGAGCGTGTGAGCAATATGTAAAACTTAAACATTGCAAATGTATGAAAAAAAAATCCATGTATGGGTGTATTATGCCCATTCTTAACATTAATTCATTCGGGAAAATGAAACCGGTATTTCTATTCGTTGTCATTTCCCTGTTCCAGGTATTCGTACAGGAAAGTTATGCCCAAAGTACAAAAATCAACTTGAAATTGTCAGACGTTACACTCGGTGAAGCGATTAAAACCATTGAAGCAGAAACACAATTTGTATTCTTTTTTAATAATTCTGTTGTTGATTTGAATAAGAAAGTGAATATAAATATACGCAACGGCAGTATTCGCGAGGTATTGAGCCGGATTCTTGCTTCTTACAAGTATCGAATTGAAAACAATAAGATCGTATTACTCGGTAACGAAAAACAGGAAGATGGTAAAATAACCGGTACGATTGTCGATGCGTCCGGTTTGCCGATTATCGGAGCCAATGTGGTCGTAAAAGGGACTAGTAGCGGAACGAGTACCGATGTAAACGGTCATTTTTCGCTGGAGGTATCCCAGGGTGTTAAATTACAGATTTCCTATATCGGCTATGTTACAAAAGAAATTACGGTAGGTAACAGGACGGACTATTTTATCGAATTGGCTGAGGATTTGCAGACATTGGACGAAATCGTGGTGGTCGGTTATGGAACGGAAAAGAAAGTAAACGTAATCGGTTCTATCGCCTTGATAGGTAGCAATAAGCTGGAAAGTCGTTCGACACCGCAGCTTTCTAACGCATTGACCGGGCAAATGGCCGGTGTTACCGTTATTCAGCGAACGGGAAGGCCGGGAGCCGGAGGTGGAGAAATCCGTGTTCGTGGTGTTGGTTCTTTCGGAGGAGAAAGTGATAAATCGGATGCATTGGTTTTGATCGACGGTATACCGGGTTCATTAAATGACATCAATGTAGAAGATGTGGAGTCTATTTCCGTATTGAAAGATGCTTCGACAGCGGCGATATATGGTTCCCGTGCAGCGAACGGGGTTATTTTGGTGACAACTAAAACAGGACGTGAGGGGAGAATAACGGTAAACTACAGCGGTTATGTCGGATTTAACAAACCGACAGAATTACCGGAGTTTGTCGATACTTGGGAATATGCTACGATTTACAATGAGGCTGTAGGCAGGCAGGCTTATACGCCTGAAGAAATTCAGAAGTTTAAAGATGGAAGTGATCCCGATCGCTATGCCAATGCCCGTTATCTGGACGAACTTTTTTCCCGAAACGGTTTTCAAACCGGTCACAACCTTACCGTTAACGGTGGAAACACACAAAATAAGTATATGATATCGTTCGGTTACCTGCGACAGAACGGAATCATAGAACGTAATGACTACCAGCGTTATAATGCTCGTGTGAACATGATTAATGGTATATTTCCTAATCTGACATTATCCACACGTTTGTCCGGTGTTTATTCCATACGTAACGAACCGTTGGCTCCGGGAGGGGACGATGCTGCAGAAATGATCAATATGATCAGTAAAGCGGTGCGTTTTCCGGGGTTGACGCCTTCTGTACTTTCCGACGGGTCGTTCGGTTTGGGACGTGAGGGCCATGGTACACCTCCGGCATGGATCAAGAGCGGTTCGTTTTTTGAAAATCCCTGGTTTTCCGTAAATGCCAATCTACGTCTGGATTACAAGCCTGTCAAGGACCTCACGTTGTCGGCTATCGGCGCTTATACTTATTCAAATGGTGAAAGACGTACTTACCGAGCTACGATGAAACTGACAGGTGGTCAGCTTTTGGGACCTTCGAGCCTGACTCATTTTATGGGTAAAACTATTTATAAAACCTTTCAGGCGACAGCCGATTACAATAAGCGGATCGGCGGACATCATCTGAATGCCTTATTGGGATATTCCTGGGAGCAGGAGGATAACAGGGGTGTGCAGGGTTCGCGTGATAAATTTCCGGGCAATGATTTGCCTTATCTGAATGCCGGTTCGCCCGATAATCAGAAAGCCTCGGGAGGAGGATATGGTTGGGCGCTTCAATCCTATTTCGGTCGGTTGAAATATAATTTTAACGAGCGTTATTTATTGGAGTCTACCGTGCGTTACGACGGTTCATCCCGCTTTCCTAAAAACAAGAAGTTCGGTTTGTTTCCTTCGGTAGCTGCCGGTTGGAGAATTTCGGAAGAAAGCTTTTTTAAAGAGAGCGAGCTCTTATCGTGGGTATCGGCTTTGAAGCTAAAAGTGTCGTGGGGACGCTTGGGAAACCAGAATATAGGTAATTATCCTTATCAATCCGTATATGTATTGGGGCAAAATTATCCCTTCGGTGAAAATTTTGCACAGGGAGCTGCTGTGACGACTGCCATCGATCCCACTATAAAATGGGAAGAAACAGAGACGATCGACGGCGGGATCGAAGCAACGCTTTGGAATGGGCTTTTGAGTTTCGGTGTTTCTTATTTTACCCGTAAAACATACGATATTTTGTATCGGCCAAGCGGAAGCATATCTTCTGTGTTGGGACAGGGTATTTCCGTTATGAACACCGGAAAACTGAAAAATTACGGGTGGGAATTTGAAATCGGGCATCGTCACCGTGTCGGAGAGTTTGTGTATCACCTGAATGCCAATTTGAGTATTATCAGGAATGAATTACAAACATTAGGAGTTGGTAATGTGGAGCAATTGAACGGTATGGTGGGGAATGGAAGCGATTTATTTGTCGGTTATCCTATACAGATGTATTACGGTTATCTTTCAGACGGGGTTTTCCTGAATGATGCTGATATTCAGGCCTGGCATGATCAAAAAAAGGTAACACCGAATGCAAAACCCGGAGATATCCGTTATAAAGACATCAGTGGACCAGACGGCAAACCGGATGGAATAATCGATCCTAATTACGATCGGGTGTACTTGGGAACACGTATTCCGAAATTTACTTTCGGTTTTAATCTGGAAGCGGAATATAAAGGATTCGATCTGGCTATTTTGATTCAAGGCGTGGCCGGAGTCAAAGGCTCTTTGGGAGATTTTGCCGGTTATGCTTTCAGGGGAGACGGAAATATCCAAAGGTGGCAGGCTGACGGACGTTTCAGGCCGGAAAAACCGGTACGTTATCCTAAATATCCACGGGTAGAGGACTTGAGCAATTCCGTCAGTCCCAATATTGTGACTTCTGATTTTTGGATTTTGAATGCTTCTTATGTCCGTTTAAGAAATATTCGACTGGGCTACTCGTTTCCTAAGAAATGGATGCATTCAGCCAAGTTGGGCGGATTACGCCTCTATGTTCAGGCTGAGAATCCGCTGTCGTGGAATAAATACAGAAAAGGATGGGATCCGGAGCAGAATACCAATGGCAACTATTATCCCATTCTGGCGACTTATACCTTCGGTGTCAACTTAAATTTTTAATGGTTATGGTAAAGATAAAATATACAATTGTTTGTTTGCTGATATATGTGCTTGCATGTATATCTTGTGATCTGGAACGTTTCCCGTTGGATCAGTTTTCGGAAGAGAGTTTCTGGACCAGTGAAGATAACGCGACACTCGCTCTGACTGGTATTTATAAAGCAAATATTCTGTTTAATTCCCCGGAATACGGGCCTACGGACTGGTGGTCGTATGGAGGGTTGTTGTTTATGGAATTTCCTACGGACAATGCCTATGATCGCCGGGGAACCAATTCTAATTTTTATAAAATGACCAATGGGGCTTTGTTGCCTAATAACGGTTATGTTAGCGCATATTGGAGCAATTCATACGCTAAAATTACACGTTGTAACCGTTTCCTCGAAGGGGTTTCGAAATTGACAGATGAGGCCGTCAGAACCCGTTTGACGGCCGAAGCCCGTTTTATAAGGGCTGCTCAGTATTTTTACCTGTCTTCTTTTTTTCATGACGTGCCTTTGGTAATGAAAGTGCTGACGAAAGATGAAGCCAATATGGTGGAAAAGGCGTCCAAAGCCCGAATCACGGATTTTATTATCCAGGAATTTACCGAAGCGGCAGCCGATTTACCCCGTTTTAAAGATTTGCAGACAAATGAAACGGGACGGGCTACTAAACAAGCGGCTCTTGCCTTTTTGGGACGTACCTGTTTAGGGGCTAAAATGTATCCTGAGGCGGCGGCAGCTTACAAACAAATCATTGATTTCGGGGATAATGATATCGATCCGAATTATCAGTCGATTTTTTTACCCAGTAATGAAAACAGCAGCGAGAATATTTTTTCAATGCAATATTTAGAGAATCTGGCCGGAATGGCATTGATGCAGCATGCATTACCCGTAAAAGACGGCGGATGGTGTCTGATCAATGTAGCAGGAGGGTTGTTCGAGGCATACGAATTTACGGACGGAACGCCTTTCAGTTATAACAGCCCACTTTATGATCCTGCAGATCTGGGTAAAAACCGCGATCCTCGTTTGAATTATACGATTTATTATAACGGAGCTGTTTTTAAAGGAAAGGTCTATGATTGCCACCCTGATTCCAATAGTCCGGATAAAGTGGCGGGCGGTCAAACGACCCAAACGGGGCTGATGATGCGTAAATATTTTGATGAGGCATATTCGGGGGATAAGAATAGTTATGGAGGGAATGTTCCCGTTATCCGTTATGCCGAAGTTTTGCTGAGTTATTTGGAGGCTAAGCTGGAAGCCGGAGAGGTGATTACACCGTCTTTGTTGAACGAAACGATCAATAAAGTAAGAGGGCGTGCCAGTGTAATGATGCCGTCCGTAACACAGACAAACCCCGATTTGCTCCGGCCTCTTTTGAGGAATGAACGCCGGGTGGAACTGGCAATGGAGGGTACTCGTTACTGGGATCTGCTTCGCTGGGAAATTGCTCATGAGGTGCTTAACGGATATATTTTTGGTGCGCCTTTTCCCGGATCGGTGCGGACAAGCCCTACTCCGGACGGAACGGTTGATCAATACGGCAGATGGTACGTAAATCAACGCGCTTTCCGTAGAGATATGGATTATAAATGGCCGATCCCCCAAGGGGAACAGGACATTAATCCGAATTTACGTAATTGATTCAGAGAATGGGAATGAAGAAAAAACAAATATGGACTGTGATCTTTTCATTGTTATGGGGTGGATTGACGGCACAGGAAGCCATATCGGTCGTTTTACCGGAAAATCCGTCGAAGGAAGAAGTGATACGATTGGCAACGGAAGTCCGTCCGTCGTATCGGCAACTGGATTATCAGCAGCGGGAAATGTTGGGTTTTATACATATCGGGATGAATACGTTTACCGGTATGGAATGGGGTACAGGGAAGGAAAGTCCTTCCCTGTTCAATCCTTCGCAATTAAATGCCGGCGAGTGGGTGAGAATATTCAAAGAGGCAGGAATTACAGGCATTATTCTGGTCGCGAAACACCACGACGGCTTTTGTGTATGGCCGAGTAAGTACACTTCGCATACCGTAGCGCATTCTCCATGGCGGGAAGGTAAAGGAGATTTGGTCAGAGAGGTTGCTGAGGCTTGCCGGGAGTATGACGTGAAATTATGTTTGTATCTGTCTCCTTGGGATATGCATGAAAAAACATACGGAACAGAAGCATATAATGATTATTATATCCGTCAGTTGGAGGAATTGCTGACGGAGTACGGACCGGTTTATTTACTTTGGTTTGACGGGGCCGGGACCACAAGCGACGTGAGTGGTCGAGAGATGCCTTTCGATTGGGAGCGGATATTCGGCAGAGCCCGGGAATTGCAGCCCGGTGTTATACTTTCAGGCAATGCGCCCGATATACGTTGGGTGGGTAATGAAAAAGGGAAAGGACGTGAAACGGAATGGTGTGTGCAGGGTATAGACAATAACGAAAGGTTGTTCGGATCGCTGCCGGGATATGATCCGACATTATCCGATTTGGGCAGTATAGATGATTTAATGAAGAGAAAGCGTTTGGTTTGGTATCCTTCCCGGGGAGGACTTCCTTTACGTAAAGGATGGTTTTACAATGAGCGGGATGACAATACGATTAAGTCTTTGTCTTATTTGGTGAATAGTTATTTTGAGACGGTCGGACAAAATTCGAATTTGTTGCCCAACTTGTCTCCTGGTCCTACAGGACAAATTCCGGAAAAAGACGGCCGACGTTTGATTCAGTTTGGGGAGATCATTTCCCGTATGAAGCGGACGGATTATGCCAAGGGTGCTGTTGTGACGGCTATTGCGGGGTGGGAAGGAGAAACCCCTTCGGACGTGATTACCGATAATACGCCTTTTACTTCCTGGCATACGGCGGATGGGACGACACTTGCCGTGGCGGAGGTACAGTTGAGAAAGCCTGCTCTGATCAATGTGATAAAATTACAAGAAAATGTCTGTGATTTCGGTCAGCGTGTCGAACGCTTTGCTATCGATGTATGGAACGGTAAAGACTGGAAAGAAGTAATACAAAGTACGACCATCGGATTCAGAAAGATGCTCCGTTTGCCGGAACCTGTTTTGGCTGACCGGTTTCGGATACGTTTTATGGATGCCCGGGTGTCTGTTTCTTGGGGTAATTTATCCATGTACTATTTGGAGCAACTACCCGGTGAAGAAGAAGAGCGGCAAAAACGGAATGCGGTGCCTTCTGCTTGTATTCGAATAAAATTGGACGGAATAACTTCCCTTTCGGGTAATGAAAAAACGTTATCCGACGGAGATGTACATTCCCGTTGGGACGGTGAAATAGAAAAAGGGCTTGCTGCATTTATTTTAAAATTGGACAGTCCGCGTGATTTGTCCGGATTTTCTTATTATCCGGTAGAAAATGGTCTGGGCCATATTGAAAATTATTCTGTCAGAGTGAGTACGGACGGGAAACATTGGGGGAGACCGGTTGTTTCGGGACGGTTCGGAAATATAACCAATAACCCGGTAGAGCAAATTGTTTTGTTCGACGCCGATCATGTACTGTATGTGAAATTTGAAATTCTGAGTACGACTTCGGGGACGAAAAAATTCTCTATAGCCGAATGTGGTTTGCTTGAAAAATGATATATTTAATTTGTAAATAATCAATCGGTAATTTTATGAAACGATATTTATTTCTCACTTGTTTTTCTTCACTGGCCTGTGTAACCGGGAGTGCCACTCAGAAAAGCGAAAAGCTCAACCCTGATTCGGCAGACCGCCGATGCCCCAATGTTTTGATTATCTATGCCGATGATTTGGGGTACGGTGATTTGGAATGTTATGGAGCGAAAAATGTGCAGACTCCCCATATAAATCGATTGGCAGCGGAAGGTATACGTTTCCGTAATGCACATGCCACGGCAGCGACGAGTACGCCTTCGCGCTATTCGATGCTTACGGGGGAATATGCCTGGCGACGTCCCGGAACGGATGTTGCGGCCGGGAATGCCGGAATGATCGTCCGTCCGGAGCAATATACCCTGGCGGATATGTTTAAGAATGCCGGATATGTTACTGCCGCAATCGGGAAATGGCATTTGGGATTGGGGGATAAGGACGGGCAACAGGATTGGAATGCTCCGCTTTCGGCTGCATTGGGCGACCTGGGTTTTGACTATTCATATATAATGGCTGCGACAGCCGATCGTGTCCCCTGTGTTTTCATAGAAAACGGCAAAGTTGCCGACTACGATCCGGAAGCTCCGATAGAAGTGAGCTACCGGAAACCGTTCGAAGGGGAACCGCTGGGGAAAGATCATCCGGAGTTGCTTTATAATCTGAAATCAAGTCACGGACACGATATGGCAATTGTGAACGGTATCGGGCGTATCGGTTATATGAAGGGAGGGGGAAAGGCACTCTGGAAGGATGAGAATATTGCCGATTCCATCACTACCCATGCCATCGGTTTTATCCGGGAGCATAAGGACAGGCCTTTTTTTATGTATTTCGCCACAAACGATATACATGTTCCCCGTTTTCCGCATGAGCGTTTTCGTGGAAAGAGTCCGATGGGGTTGCGGGGAGACGCTATCGTGCAATTCGACTGGAGTGTGGGGCAAATCATCGATGCCTTGGATAAATTGGGGCTGGCAGAAAATACGCTTATCATTCTTTCCAGTGATAACGGGCCTGTCGTAGATGACGGATATCAGGACCGTGCGGAAGAACTTTTGAACGGACATAGTCCCGCAGGACCGCTTCGCGGTAACAAATACAGTGCATTTGAAGGAGGAACCCGTATTCCTGTCATTGTCAGATGGCCCGGTCAGGTTCTTCCTGACCGGATATCCGATGCTCTGGTGTCGCAAATCGACTGGTTCGCTTCACTGGCTTCGCTGGTAGGGGCTGAATTGCCTAAGGGGGCAGCTCCCGACAGTTTCGATTACCTTGGTACGTGGTTGGGTAAGAATCAGACAGATCGCCCCTGGGTGATAGAACAGGCTGCCAACCATACTTTGTCCGTACGTACTAAAGACTGGAAATACATCGAACCGAACGACGGTCCTGCCCTGATTACCTGGGGGCCGAAAATAGAAACGGGTAATCTGAGTACTCCGCAATTGTACCGTATCGCCGACGATGTTGCTGAACGGGACAATACGGCATTACTTTATCCTGATGTCGTTTTCGAATTGCAGAATATACTGAGGCGTGTCAGGATGAAGAATCTCAAGCCCTGACGGGATAAAATGCGATGTATTCCGATTATACAGCTCTGATATCCGTTCGGTATCAGAGCTTTTTACATACCTATGGCAATCAACTGAATGAAAATAATCAGGAATACCATAGCGATGGGATAAACGGTTGCATAAGCGACGCTGGGAGCATCGCTGTCGGTCATGGATCCGGCTGCTGCTAAGCCCGGCGTACTGGTCATACCGCCGGTAATGGTTCCCAGTAAATCGAAAATATTGATTTTAAAAATGAAATAGCCGATAACGGAAGCAATGAGCATGGGTATTAAAGTGATGGCCATACCTACGCCGAAAAGGGTCCAGCCGCTTTCCCGGAAGGTGGCGACCAGGTTTGCGCCGGCAGAGGTACCTACTTCGGCTAAAAAAAGCAAGAGTCCCAATTGACGCAGCAATAGGTTGGCGGCTCCGGACATCGACCAGATAATAGGACCGGTTTTACCGAGCGAGCTCAATACTAAAGCCGTCAGCAATATTCCTCCGGTCAAGCCGGGAGAAAAAGAGAAACTATCGGAGAAAGAGATGTTTATTTTCCCGACCAGTACCCCCAATACGATTCCCATGGCAATGGGGAAAAAGTCCGTATCGGAAAGCCGTTTTTCATCGTTACCGAGGAGCTTGGACAGTTCTTTCAGGCTATCCTGGTGGCCGACGGATAATAGCTTGTCTCCGAATTTCAGTATTAATCCGGGCTCCGGCGAAAGGTCGATGCCGCTTCGTCTTATCCGGGTTATGGTACAACCGAATGTTTCCTGTAAATTGAGGCTACCCAATGTTTTTCCGATGACTTCTTTGCGGGTGAGCAATAGGGATTGAATTTCGTAAGAAGTGGCCAGCGGCAAATCCTCCTGGACGGCTTCTCCGACCAACATCCCCAGTTGTTGCAGGGCAGATGCGCTACCGACGGCTTTAATCAGATCGTTTTGGAATAAAACGGTTTTCGAAGTCGGGATGGAAGTCGAATCTTCGTGTTTTATCCGGGAAATGACGGCACCTGTCATGGTACGTACCTGAAGCTGTATCAGGCTTTTTCCGAAAATATTCTCGTTTGTAACCCGGAAGGTGCCTGTCTGTAATGCCGGGAATTTGTCACGTTGTTGAAGTTCCAGCCGTTTTTCCTCCTGTTTTAAATTTATTTTCAGGATACCGGGCAACAGCTTTACGAATAAAATAACCCCGATAACCCCGAAAGGGTAGGCGATACCGTATCCGATGGATGCGGCTGAAGATTGTGTGCTGTCGATGGCTGCGGCCAAACCGGGCGTACTGGTCAGCGCCCCGGCGATCAGGCCGACGACTTCCGGCGTATTCAAGCCGAAGATATATTTGCAGATAACACCGGTAATACAGGCTGATCCAATAATTAATAAGGTAAGTAGTATCAGCATTTTTCCTTTGGATTTAAAGGAATGAAAAAAGCCGGGACCGGCTTGTATGCCGATGGTAAAAATGAACAATACCAAGCCGAAGTTTCCCAGTTCTTTGGGAATAATCACGCCGAAATGTCCGAAAAGTAAAGCGATGAAGATCACGGCAGAAACGTCCAGTGATATGCCCCGGAAATTTACACGTCCCAATACAAATCCCAATGCTACGATCAGGAATAAGGCAAAATAAGAAGATTGCAATAAGCTTTCTAACATAGGATCAATAAAAAGGTTTATATACTAAATAGTGAATATGCGGTTTCCAATGGCGTGATCCCGTATGGGAACCTTGGGTCTGCCGTTTTATTATTTAAGTGAATTCGAGCCCTAAGGCCGAAAGCTGTTCCCAATAGGTGGGAAAGGATTTCGATACAACCTCCTGATCGACGATTGTTAGGCCGGGATGTTTCAGGGCTGCCGGGGCAAATGCCATGGCCATGCGGTGATCGTTGTATGTCATGATCCGGGGATGTGTTTGCGCTTGCCTGCGCTCCCCGTTCCATATCAGTTGGCTGCCATCCCCGGTTGTCAGGATGTATCCTAGCTTTTTTAATTCGGTAATTAACGCGCTGATCCGGTCGGTTTCTTTAATCCGTAACGTTTCTACACCCGAAAATTCGAAAGGAATATTTCGTATACAGCAGGCTACGGCAAAAGATTGTACCAGATCGGGCATTTCTGTGAAATCGTATTTTAAACCGGTTGGGTCTGAATTTTTTCTCTCAATGACGACTCCCTGTGAGGTGAAACGGGTATGCACTCCCAGTTGTTTCCAAACCTCCGTTTGGTGCGAGTCTCCTTGCAGGCTTTCGGGTAGAAGGCCGGGTAAAATGATTTGTCCGCTTTCAGTCATAGCCAATAGCTCATAGAAATAAGAAGCTCCGCTCCAGTCGGACTCTACCCGGTAGTGTACCGGACGATAATTTCCCGGTTTTACGTGTATACAATGTCCTTTTACGGATATTTCAGCTCCGAATACCCGTTGCAAGGCGATGGTCATATCTATGTATGTACGGGAAACGATTTTACCGGTTAATGTCAGTTGCAATCCGTCTGCCATATAAGGAGCGATCATCAGAATCGCTGAAATATACTGGCTGCTGACAGAGGCCGGTATTTCGATGGCGCCCCCTTTCAGGTATGAACCGTAGATGCGTAAAGGGGGATAACCGTTTTGGCCTGCATATTCGATATGTGCTCCCAGCTTGTTGAGGGCATCTACCAGTACTCCGACAGGACGTTGCTGCATACGTTCAGAGCCTGTGATTTCCCAGCGTCCGACAATACGTGAAAGAAAAGCTGTCAGAAAGCGCATGGCTGTACCCGCATGACCGATATTGAAATGGCAGTCGTCAGAATTCAGCACTTCCAGCATGTGGTTGGTGTCGTCGCAATCCGACAGATTTTCAACCGGCATATCGCTGTCCGATAAAGCGTTCAGTATCAATACCCGGTTGGAAATACTTTTTGAAGCCGGTAGCTTCACTTCTCCGTTTATTGTTTGAGGTATAGAATTCAGGCTTATTTCCATACGTTTTATCTTACTTCTGTTTTAATGCTTGCAATGCTTGCTCTATCTCTTCCCGGGAACAATAATTGTCAATAGAAAATGCTCCCGGTTCTTGTAATAAGGTAAAGTTTACACCTTCCCGGTCGTTCTTTTTATCGTGTAACATGAGTTCGTATAGGGTAGAATCGTCTTCGGATACCATGTATTCCGGATAGATATTCCGGATAAAACGGACGATTTTTTCGTATAAAGCAGAGTTAAACCCCATTTTCCGGACGGATAGGTAAAGTTCTGCAATCATACCGTATGCTACTGCTGCACCGTGTGATAATTCCCGGCCGGAGCTGATAGCTGCGCTTTCTAAAGCATGTCCTGCGGTATGTCCGAAATTTAAAGCTTTCCGGATACCTGCTTCTTTGGGGTCACTTTGTACTACAGCATATTTGATTTCCACGGACTCTTGTATCAGGGAAGAAAAGTTTACCCAATCGATATGAGTCAGGTCCAGTTGCAGGATTTTTTTAAAATGTTTCCCGCCTGCCAGTAAAGCGTGTTTCAGCATTTCCCCGCAACCGGATAAAAGCTGAGTGTACGGCAGGGTTTTCAGGAAGCAGCTATCGATAATGACTTTGGAAGGAAGTGCGAATGTGCCGATTTCATTTTTCAGACCGTTGAAATTGATGCCTGTTTTTCCTCCGACGGAGGCATCTACCTGTGCTAAAAGCGTTGTCGGGATATTGACGCATTTTATGCCCCGCTTGAAGCAGGAAGCTGCAAAACCTCCGATGTCCGTTACGAGGCCTCCTCCGATATTTACCAATACCGAATTTCTCCGGGCTCCCTGATCCGATAATACTTTCCAGATATAAGCGGCACTTTCCAATGACTTATGGGCTTCACCTTCTTGTATCGATATCCGGTGGGTCTCTTTTATCCGGGTCAGATTGAGAAAAGGAAGACAGTACTGAGCCGTATTGTGATCGGTCAGTATAAAAATATCTTCCGGTTTGAAACCCTGCAGACAATCGTTGAGAACAGTCCGTATATCCGAAGTGAAAATTATATTCTCCATATCAATAAGTTTGAGACAAAGATAGGGCGAAAAACAAAAACTAAAAATTAATTCGGTTTGTAATGTTTTCAGACTGGTGATTTAAATCCTGCGAATACCGGACGGAATGATCATTTTTTTGATTTTGATAAAAAGCATTATATTTTGCCGGATAGGAACTTAGCGGCGTTTTTGAAAAAAGCGTTTTACAGGCTCACTGCATTCGGGCTCGAGAATACCGGAAGTAATTTTGGTGCGGGGGTGAAGCACTGCCGGGCTTAACCGGCTGAATCCCCGCTGGGAGTCGGAAGCTCCGTATACCAATTCCCCGAGTTGGGCCCAGGCCATTGCTCCGGCACACATGGTACAGGGTTCCAGGGTGACATAAAGGGTGCATTCGTTCAGGTATTTTCCGCCAAGAGCGGCTGCCGCCATAGTGATGGCGACCATTTCAGCGTGAGCTGTCACATCATTGAGCCGTTCGGTCTGGTTGTGGGCCCGGGCGATGATTTTGCCTTTGCAAACGACGATTGCCCCTACCGGAATTTCGCCTTCCTCTTCCGCCAGAGATGCTTCTTCTAATGCCTTGCGCATGTATAACTCGTGTGTCATATATCTGATTTTGAGCAGGGTTGAAGAGCCCCTTTTATTTGTGTATTTGAGTGCAAAAATAAGGGAAAAATTACAATCGTTTGAGTTTTTTGTCGGTTTTATAAATTGAAAATATTTGGGAGGCATTCGTTTTATTGCTATTTTTAACGGCGGAAAATAGAGGAGAGAGACTTATAAAGTATATTCTAAATCAAATAATTATTTAAAATTTTAACTATGCAGTCAATTGATACTTATGATTTCAGAGGTAAAAAAGCTTTGATACGTGTAGATTTTAATGTGCCTTTGAATGACAAATTTGAGATCACGGATGACACGCGTATGCGGGCAGCCATTCCGACGATTAAAAAAGTATTGGCCGGAGGAGGTGCTGTGATTTTAATGTCACACCTGGGACGTCCGAAGAATGGTCCGGAAGATAAATTTTCACTGAAACATATTCAAAAACATCTGGAAGAATTAACCGGAGTGAAGGTAAAATTTGCAGATGATTGTATCGGAGAAAGTGCAAGAAAAGAAGCAGCTTCATTGAAACCGGGAGAAATCCTGTTGTTGGAAAATCTGCGTTTCTATAAAGAAGAAGAAAAAGGAGACGAAGAGTTTGCCCGTAAATTGGCTGATTTAGGTGATGTTTGGATCAATGATGCTTTTGGAACGGCTCACCGTGCTCACGCTTCTACAGCTGTTATCGCTAAATTCTTCCCGAATGATAAATTGTTCGGCTATGTGATGAAAGGTGAACTGGATGCTGTAGATAACGTGATGAAAAATCCGCAACGTCCGTTTACCGCAATCATGGGAGGATCGAAAGTATCTTCTAAGATCGATATTATTATGAACCTGATGGGTAAGGTGGATAACCTGATCCTGGGTGGAGGTATGACTTATACCTTTAAAAAAGCTTTGGGCGGTCATGTCGGTTCTTCTATTTGTGAGGAAGATAAGTTGGAGTTGGCCCGTGAGATTATGCAAAAAGCAAAAGACGCAGGTGTTAATCTGGTGCTTTCAGATCAGGCTGTCGTTGCCGATGCTTTTAGTAATGATGCTAACACGCAGGTATGTGATCCGATGAATATTCCCGACGGTTGGGAAGGTTTGGATATCGGTCCGGCTACCCGTGAAAAGTTTGCCAGGGTAATTGAAAATTCCAAGACGATTCTTTGGAATGGTCCGGTAGGGGTTTTTGAAATGCCGAAATTTGCAGAAGGTACGAAGGCTGTGGCAGATGCTATTGTAAAAGCGACGGAGAAAGGTGCTTTTTCATTGATCGGCGGCGGCGATTCGGTGGCTGCAATCAATCAGTTTGGATTGGCGGATAAAGTTAGCTATGTATCTACCGGAGGTGGTGCATTGCTTGAATATATCGAAGGCAAGAAATTGCCGGGGATTGAGGCTATTCGAGGGGAGTAATAGTCTTTAACTGATTTAGGTGACAGCCGAAGTTTTTAACTTCGGCTGTTTTATTTCAGTTCAGTAATGTCTGGAAATTTTTAGGTTTTCCGGCTAAAATAAATACGTCGTCCTGACCGACGATAAAACTGTTTTCCGGTTTATCGATTAATTCAAGCCGGTTTTTCCCGTGTTCTTCTCCGTTTACCGGATGCTTGATGGCAATGAGTTTCAGGCCTAAATTTTTTTCGAATTCCACATCTCCCAATTGGCGGCCGATAAAAGGAGCGGGTAATTTCATTTCGTATATAAAGTAGTTTGGGGTTACCATATACGAATAAATGGAAGTTGTCAATTCTATTTTCAAAGCGAAGAAATCCGCATATTCTTTTTCCGGACGCACAATTTCTGTAATTCCCATAGCTTTCAGAATTGTTGAATGCAGGTCGGAAATCGAACAGGCAACAATTCGTTTGGCTCCGTTTTCCTTCAATGTGGCAACAGCCATAACGGAAGCTCCGATGTCTTTCCGAATGGCTACGAAAATAATATCCGCATCTTTTAATGGCAGGGTTCTTATAGCTTCCCGGCTGTTGATGTTCAGACTGATTGTGTTTTTGATGCTGTTCTGGTACTCGTTTATTTTGTCGATATCTTTGTCAATTCCCAAAACTTCGTGTCCCAGGTCGGTGAGCCGTTGTGCCAGTGCTATTCCGAAATTGCTGAGTCCGATGATGATGCAGTTCATATGTATTGGTTTTAGTTATAAGTTAAAGAATGACTCTTTCTTCGGGATAACGGTAGGGCTGTGAAAGTTGTTGCCTTGCGATACCCGTGAGTAAGGTAATGAGTCCGACTCTGCCGACAAACATCGTGAGGCTGATAATAATTTTACCTGCAATGCTTAATTCGGGCGTCAGTCCCAGTGTCAATCCGACCGTACTGATGGCAGAAATGACTTCGAATGTAGCTTCTGTAACGGACACGTGATTTTCTGTGAGTAACAGAAGCAAGGTTGCGATTCCGATCCAAAGTACAGACAATAGGATGATGGCATGTGCCCGTCTTACATTTTCAGACGGAATCTGACGGCGGGCTATTTCAACGTTGTTTTTATTCCGGATAACGCTGAAAATATTTTTAATGGCAATGGTGAATGTTGTTGTTTTAATACCGCCACCGGTTGACATCGGAGAGGCTCCGATCCACATCAGAAGCATAGTGACGAAGATTGTCGGAGGTAAAAGGCTGGCCATGTCTATGCTGCTGAATCCCGCCGTACGGGGCGTTACCGCACTCATAAAAGAAATGGCCAGTTTACCGGAAAAAGGCAGGTCTTTCAGCGTATTGTTGTATTCCAGACCCAGGAAAAGACAGGTGCCCCCAATCACCAGAATCAGGGTCATCGGGATGACAATACGTGTTGTCAGACTGATGATATGTAATTGGCGGTTATAGGTGGAGGGATTTCTTTTTATTCGGTTGACGGCATTCCGGAAATGGTAATTGAAAAGTCTCCCGAAATTGAATAGGATCGGAAAGCCGATACCGCCGAGAATGACCAGGAGAGCTATCCAGCATTGCAATCCATATAGGTGTCGTACGGTCGGATCGTAGAGGTTTCCCGGTAGCGTCGAAAATCCGGCATTGCAAAATCCCGATACCGAATGAAAGACAGCAAAGAACAGCTTATCCGGAATTTCTGTAGCGGGAACGGACCGGATCTGATCGTAAATAAGATAGGCTCCTATGGTTTCAATGATGAAGGTGGTCAGTAAAATGTAGAATAAGGTACGGAAAATGTCACTTAAAGAGTTTTCATTCAGGATGTTTTTCAGGCTAAGCTGATCCCGGAAGGATACCTGACAAAAAAATGACATGGCGAAAAAACTGGTAAATGTCATGACACCGATACCTCCTATTTGAATAAGGGTTGCCAGGATAATCAGTCCGGTGAATGTGAACGTGGAGGACGTTTCCACAACGGTAAGTCCGGTAACGCATACCGCACTGGTAGAGGTGAAAAGAGCATCTATAAATTGCAGATGTCCATGGTGGGCATTGGGTAATAGCAGTAGGAACGTACCTGTCAATATAATAAAAAGGAAACTGTAAGCAAACATCATTTCCGGTTTCAGGTTGCGTTGCAGAGTGGTCACTATTTGTTTCGATAGCTGGATAAGGCTGACGACGGATAAGAGTATGTAAGTCATGATCGTAATCGCATGATGCATGAAAGCACTTAAATGGGCTGCCGGCCTTGAATCCAGAATGACAGTTAATAAAATGAAGGCGAGGATAATAGAATCCAGCCAAAACGCTTTTTCCCGTCTGAAGCCTTTTATGTCGGACAGGATTCTTCCCAATGCTGTATAAAAAAATATCCGTAGAAGTATTTTATAGGTTTCCAGAATGTAATATTTTGTTTCAGGGTCTTCCTGAAAACCGATTTCGTAAATCAGCAGGCACAAGGTACAGAAAGAGGCTATGAATGAAATGACTGTAGCGGATATTCTGACAATTGCTCGGCCGGTACGTAGAAATAATCTCGTTTTGTATTTTAGTTCTGCAAGTCGCATGATGCATTCCCTTTAAGGATCGGAAATTTTGTTTAAAATTCCGTTTATCACAAAGGTAAAAATTTTTGTGTGATTCGGTATTTTTCCGGTATTCTCTTTTGATAAGGAAAAGTTTATGGCACAATGATATAATTTAAGTCTGTCGATTTTATTTTTGAGATTCTTCCTATCTTTGCAGAAGTTTTGAAAAAGTAGGTCATGAGAAAATGTGTAGGCCTGATTATCCTAATCGGATGGTTGGCAGGAGGTTCTGTTTCTGCTACGGATCAAAAGAATCAGGTCATTGTATTTAATTCCATAACGTTTAATGAGAATTGGAGTGATTTGTTTTTGAAAATGATTTATCGTCAAATTTCAGACCGGGATAGTATCGTTTTTGAAACTTATGAATTGGTATTGCCTCGTTTGAAAAAAGAGGCCGATGTGGAGCTGTTGCGGCGGGATATTTTAAAGAAATATCCGGAAAAGCCCGATGCTGTTGTATTTATCGGTGACCCTGCCTGGATGATATGTGCTCCTTTATTCGATTCGGAATGGAAAGATGTGCCGGTGATCCTGTGTTTTGTCAGGGAACGGATGCCTGCATCCATATCGGTTTTACTGGCACAGGAGACCTTAACACCGGAAAATACGATATTGTTGGAGGATTTTAACCGGGACTATAATATTACGGTTTTGTGGCAGCCTTTTTACATCCGGGAAACGATAGAGGTGATGCGTCGTATCATCCCGAATATGAGCAAGGTGGCTTTGATTTCCGATAACCGTTATGTCAGTACCTTGACCCGGTCGGATTTTGAACGGATTATGCGGGAGAATTACCCTGATTTGAAAGTCGAACAGTTGTGTACACAAGATTTGAGTACAGATCGTTTATTGAGTATATTGACTGAATACGATAAAAATGTAGGGGTCATTTATTATAGTTGGTTTTTACGGTCGGTAGAGGAAACTTCGGCTTACCTCGAAAACAATGTCTGGAAATCGATATTCGGATTTACGAATACTCCTGTGTTTACTTTGACGGATATGGATCTGCAAAAGGGGTATTTTGCAGGGGGGCATTTTATTTCGGTACATGATTTCACAACGACCTTTCTCCGGGAGCTTAAAGCGATTTTAGCCGGCAAAAAGGCTTCCGACATACCCTGTCAGGCCGGCGGAGAGGCACAGACATACTTGAATTATCTGGCCTTACAATGGTATGGGATAGATCCGGATTTATATCCGGACGGGGCTGTTTATTACAATGTTCCTCCCTCTTTTTATCACAGGTATTGGTATGTTGTTTGGGCTGTCGTTTTGTTGTTATTGGGAATTGTAGGTGTAAAATTGTATTTTGATAAAAAGAGTAAAAAAGACCGTTTTTTTCTGAATTCTATTTTAAATAATCTGCCGATTCCGGTTAGTATTAAAGATTTGGACAACGGCCGGAAATACGTTTTGTGGAATAAGAGTCTGGAAGATATGTTCGGCGTGTCTGCGGATATTTTGATCGGAAAGAATGAAAATGCGGCTTTGGGCGGTGAAGTTATGAAGCTTTTCAGAGAATTAGACGATATCGTTATTCGTGAAGGTACTTATTCTGCCGTACATCATGCCCAATTTGCGGACGGGAGGGAACATTTCTTCCTGATGAATAAAGTGGTCGTTTCCTATAAGAACAGACGCCGTTGGATTACGAGTTCTACTATTGATTTGACCGAAGTGGAACAGAAGCGTAAGCAATTGGAGCGATTGAACAAGAAATATGAGTTTGTATTGAGAGCGACACACCTGATCCCTTGGGAATGGGATATACAAACTCAGAAAATTTATGTGAATATGGGATATGCGGAGCGGGAAGATTTACAGCAATACAAAGATAGGGTCATCGACGGAAACATTTGTTACAATATGGTTCATCCGGAGGACCGGGAACGGATAAAAAGGATTACCGAACAGTTGCTTGATGGGAAGACGGAGGCTATCCTGTCAGAGTACCGGATTGTATTACCTTGTGCACATGAACCGATATGGGTCGAAACATATGCTATCGTAATGGAATGGGATGAAAGAGGGCTTCCGAAAATCGTAACCGGAGCGATGCATGAGATCGAAGGAAGAAAGCGTATGGAACAGGAGCTTCGGGATGCTAAGGAGAAAGCCGAAGAATCGAACCGGTTGAAATCGGCATTTTTAGCGAATATGAGTCATGAAATCCGTACCCCCTTGAATGCGATTGTCGGTTTTTCCGAAATATTATTACAGTCCTGCAATACACCTGAAAACCGGGAGTATACTCATATCATAGAAACGAACAATAAACTGCTGCTGCAATTGATCGATGATATTCTCGATCTTTCGAAAATAGAAGCCGGTACATTGGATTTTTTTGAACGTAGTGTAGAGGTAAATACCGTTTTGTCCGATTTGCTGGAAGTGGTCCGTTTGCGTTTGAAATCGGATAAGGTTTCCCTCTTGTTTGAGGAATCTATTCCCGGTTGTGTGATCCGGACGGATGAAAAACGGTTGTCACAGGTTTTGATTAATTTTCTGACGAATGCCATCAAGTTTACAGAATCAGGAAGTATCCGCCTGGGATATCGCCTGGATGCAGACCCGCAATACCTTTATTTTTATGTTAAAGATACGGGGATCGGTATAGATCAGGCAAAGCAGCAGGAAATTTTCGGGCGTTTCGTTAAATTGAATTCCTTTGCTCAGGGGACGGGATTAGGACTTTCCATTTGTGAAACGATAATATGTAAGCTGGGAGGAAAAATCGGTGTTATTTCTTCTCCTGGAGCCGGTTCCGAGTTTTGGTTTACGTTGCCTTACTCCAAGGTATGTTGACGCTTAATTCCCCGCACCGCTTATTTTGTCGGTTTATTTCATGAATACGAAATAAACGGCCAGAATCAGACATACGCAGGCGGCAGCATGATTCCATTGGAAGCTGACTCCTTTGAAACAGATCAAGGAGAACAGAATGAATATCACCAGGGTAATGACTTCCTGGATGATTTTTAATTGCATCAGGTTGAAAGGGCCGCCGTTACCTTCGAATCCTAAACGATTGGCAGGAACCTGGGCGCAGTATTCAAAAAAAGCAATCCCCCATGAAAAGAGGATGACGCCGATAAGTGGCCAGTGGGTACTTATTTTAGCTTCTTGTAGTTTCAGATGGCCATACCAGGCAAAGGTCATAAATATGTTGGATAAAATCAGCAGGCCGATTGTTGCAAGTCCTCTCATAATGAAAATTCAAAATAGTAAAACAGTGCAAAATTATATTTTTTGTCATTCATTATTCCTGTTTAGTTTTATATCTTTGTAGAAAGTGTAGATTATGGAAACGAACCTTATTCATGGGATAGAGATTTTTAATCTTTGGAAGAAGATTGATTTCTGCTGGAAGGATCTGAATCCCGACGTAAATATACTTATCGGTATAAATGGTAGTGGTAAAACAACTTTGTTCAATATTATCGACGCCATATTTACAGCGGACGTAAAGCGTCTGAAGGCGTATGATGTTAGTGTGAATGCCTGGATAAACGATTTTACGATTGAATATACTCCCAAAACTCCGTCCGGAGAATTGAAGAAAGCTTTGGAGGGTGTCCGGTATTTGAAAATCAGTACATTCGATGTACCGATGAAGGATAAGCCGAAAGCCGGTAAAGAATACAGCCAGCTTTATAACGAATTGCACGATATTGTTTATAATATCGGGGGAGATTCTCCTTCTTTTTCCGATTATCGGCTGAAAGCGACGAATTTTCCGGAACAGGCCACTTGTATAAACGAGCGGATACGGATGTTTTATGATACGGTGAATCGTTTATTTGCCAAAACGGAAAAAACCATAGAAATAGATCCGCATACCAATCATTTGATATTTATCGATCATGGAGAGACGATTCCTCTTTATAAGCTGTCTTCGGGAGAAAAACAGCTTCTGATTATCTTGTTGCGGGTGTTTTTGATGGAGGAGCAACCTTACATTTTATTGATGGACGAACCGGAAATATCTTTGCATATCGAATGGCAATACCGTTTGTTTGAAGAAATCCGGGGGTTGAATCCCAATTGTCAGATTATAACTTCGACTCATTCGCCCAGTTTATTCGGGGACGGCTGGGGAGATAAGTTGTTTTTTGTCGAAGATTTAGTAAAGAAATAGAAGTTGAGAAATTATTTGTAGGTATAAGTTTGGGGGAATAGATTGTGTATGTGCCTGGATGAATTTTAGCCTAAAAGTTTGTACCTCTGATTTTAATGTTTATATAAATTGTAAATTTTAGATTGTCTGGCAACCTGATTCGTTATCAGATTTTTTTAATCTAAGATCTAAAATCGTCAATCTACAATTTAAACGTTCGAGTATGTTCGGTGTGCGTGCGGATAATGATAGAGATTTGTACTTTGCGAGTGCAGCCAGACGTTTTGCCTTGGATGCCAAAATGTTTCGTTGCAGGGCTGCCGTACATGTCGAAAATAAGGACGATATTGTTTTCTGGAGTACGGTGTTGAAGCATTTCCGGCCCAACGATCGTTTCCATTTTATTGCGGGGTCCAGGAATGAATTTGGGCATGAAACAAGCGGTGTGACACAATGCCTGAAATATTTCAATTATTTGAGTCCGGATTTTTTCATTTGCATCGATAGTGATTATCGTTATTTGATGCAGGAGAAGGAGATGGACGTTGCTCATTTTGTTTTGCAGACTTATACTTATTCTTTCGAGAATCACCATTGTTTTGCGGAGGGACTGGACGAAGTTTGCGGACGGGTTACGCATATCCCGAATTATATCTTTGATTTTCGTAAATTTTTGAAAGACTATTCGCGGATTCTTTATCCTCTTTTTATCTGGCATCTTTATTTTATGGGTGCCGATCCGGCCCGTTTTTCCAAATACGAGTTTAACCGCTATCTCAATCCGAATATATGCAAGCCTGCACAATCTTTGCGTGATAATGCCAGACGGGTATTGGAGGAATTACAGCGAAAGGTGCAAAAACGGGTCAATTATTTTCAGCATACCTACCCGAATGCCGATTTGGAGTTTATCCGGCAGAAATTAGAAAGGTTGGGTTTGCATCCCGATACGGCGTATTTGTTTTTGCGGGGACATAATATGTACGACATGATCAGTTGTTTGTGCAAGGAGGTGTGTAAAGCTTTATTGAAACGGGCGAAGGACGGTCATCGTACCCGGGAGGCGATAGCGGCCTTGTATCGTGACCGGAATCATGTCGACATTGAATTGAAGCGGAATCTGAAATATGGAGCCTATTTGCCGATCCGGAAACTGGAGGCGGATATAGAAGCTTTTTTTAAAATCTAACTTCAAATGTTAATCTTCTTTATAATTTACTACTCTTTTAACACTTTTCGATTTTAACACTTTGAGTTGAGCTATTGTTTTTATATTTTTGATGTCAGATGTAAAGGGTTATGGGTGAATTTAATATAAGAGACAATACTGTAAAAGAGACGGATAGGGAATTTGAGCGTGCGCTGCGTCCGTTGAATTTCGGAGATTTTCAAGGACAACAAAAGATCGTAGAAAACCTGCGGATATTTGTAAGTGCAGCCAAAATGCGGGAAGAGGCTTTGGATCATGTTATCCTGCATGGTCCTCCGGGGTTGGGGAAGACTACCTTATCCGCTATTATTGCCAATGAGTTGGGAGTTGGAATAAAGATTACTTCCGGGCCGGTATTGGATAAACCCGGAGATTTAGCCGGCCTATTGACGAATCTGGAAGAAAATGATGTTCTTTTTATAGATGAAATTCATCGGTTGAGTCCGATTGTGGAGGAGTATCTGTATTCGGCTATGGAAGATTACCGTATTGATATTATGATCGATAAAGGACCGGCTGCCCGTTCCGTGCAGATACAGATCAATCCTTTTACCTTGGTCGGGGCAACGACCAGGAGTGGGTTGCTGACGGCACCTTTGAGGGCCCGTTTCGGTATAAATTTTCATTTGGAGTATTACGATACGGAGGTATTGGCAGGGATCATTACCCGGTCCGCCGCCATTCTCAATATCGGGATTACCAGCCAGGCTGCCATGGAGATCGCTTCCCGGAGCAGAGGTACGCCACGTATTGCCAATGCGTTGTTAAGGCGGGTAAGGGATTTTGCTATGGTAAAAGGTAGCGGGGCGATTGACAGGGATATTACCCGTTACGCATTGGAGGCTTTGAATATCGATAAATACGGTCTCGATGAAATGGACAATAAGATACTATTGACAATTATTGAAAAATTTAAAGGCGGTCCTGTCGGTTTGACGACCATTGCGACAGCCGTGGGAGAGGATCCGGGAACACTGGAGGAAGTCTATGAACCGTTCCTGATCAAAGAGGGTTTTCTGAAACGTACTCCCCGGGGAAGAGAAGTGACCGAGCTGGCCTTTAAACATTTGGGGAAAGACATGCGAAGAACGGATTGGCAACCGACTTTGTTTTGATGGAAAGGGTATGAAAATGACATGTGGATTTGTTCAACAGGTGTGGATTGAAATTAAAAAATTAAGGTGGGTATGAAAAAAAAGCAGATTATTGTTTTAGGGGTGGTGCTCGGATTGGCATTGGTAGGGTTGATTATTATGCAGGCCCGGTATTTTCAAACGGCTTTTAAGTTAAAGAAAGCGCAGTTCGATTATGCCGTGAACCGTTCTTTGGATGAGGTGGTTGCTTGTATTGAAGAAAGAGACAATTTGAATGAGATTAAAAAGGGGACGGAAAAGTTGCAGGAAACAGAGGTTGGGAATAAATCCGTTTATGTGGACGGAGAACACGAAGAGCCATTGAAAGACCAGGTGGATATGGTGGTCAGTCCTGCTTTGAATCTGCTGGACAATGAGAATGAAAACGACAACGAAAATGAATTCCTGAAACAGAAGAATTCAGGATTAATTACTTCTTTGCAAAAATACAGGCAGGTTGTAAAAGATCGTTTGGGTACGGATTACGTATTGGTATTGAAGAAAAAGTGGACGGAGCCCGAGCGTTCGGTAGAAGAGCGGATAAAAGGGCTTAACCTGCAAAGTATGCTTCGGGAACGCTTGAAGAATAACGGCATAAAATCGCAGTTTGAGTTTGCCGTGAAAGAAGGCGATCATTTTATCGTTATGTCGCAGCATTTTTTCAACCGGCATTCGGATTACGTATTTAACAAGCAGATGTTTTTCGGCGGTAATAAGAGCCAGGCAAGTTTATATCTTATTTTTCCGGAACATTTACAGGATGTGATGTCTTCTGTTTTTCTGCTGTTACCGAGTTTGATCATTACCTTGTTGCTGGTGTTGTGTTTTATTTTTTGTATTGCCGTTATCATCCGGCAGAAAAAGTTGTCGGCCATAAAGAATGATTTTATCAATAACATGACTCATGAGTTTAAAACTCCCATCGCAACGATATCTTTAGCTGCGCAAATGATGAAGGACGGGGCGGTGCAACAAACACCGGAGTCTATCGATCATATTGCCGGTATCATCCGGGATGAGAGTAAGCGTCTGACGTATCAGGTTGAAAAAGTGTTACAAACGGCCTTGTTTACGGAAACGCGGATGAAACTGAAGTTGAAAAACGTAAATTTGAATGAAGTTATTGAAAATTTATTAATGAAATTCAGTTTGCGTGTGGAGGATAAGGGAGGACAGTTATTCGGACATCTGGATGCCGATAGGGATGAGGTGGTGGCTGACGATGTGCATATTACCAATGTGTTTTCGAATTTGCTGGACAATGCAATCAAGTATTGTGCCAAGACGCCGGAGATCAGTGTATATACCCGGAATAAGGGCGATGAAATTATTATCAGCGTGATAGATAATGGCATAGGAATTGCAGCGAAGGAACAGAAGCTTATTTTCGAGCGGTTTTATCGGGTATCTACCGGTAATTTGCATGATGTAAAAGGTTTCGGATTAGGATTGTCTTATGTGAAAAAGATTGTGGACGCACACGGAGGACGGATTGAAGTCGAGAGTGCATTGGATAAAGGAAGTCGCTTTGACATTATTTTGCCCTTGACGTCGAAAAAACAAAAAGTAAAGAGAACTTTATTTTTTTAAAAGCGTATATTTTTCAAGAAATTATTTAAAACTACATAGCTATGGATGAGAAAATTAAAATTTTATTAGCCGAAGATGATACAAACCTGGGAATGCTGTTGAAAGAATATTTGAGAGCAAAGGGGTTTGACACAATTTTGTGTGAGGACGGCGATGCCGCTTACGATGCTTTTTTGAATCAGCCTTTTGATTTATGCATATTCGATGTGATGATGCCGAAACGTGACGGTTTCACATTGGCAAAAGATGTCAGACAAATTAACAGCGAAATTCCGATTATTTTCCTGACGGCTAAGAATATGAAGGAAGATGTATTGGAAGGTTTCAAAATCGGTGCCGATGATTATATGAGTAAACCGTTCAGCATGGAAGAATTGCTGCTGAGGATCGAGGCTGTATTGCGTCGTTCTACAGGTTTGAAACCGGAAGATGAGCAAGAAATATTCAAGATCGGTAAATTGACATTCAATTCTAAAAAACAGACTTTGTTTGATGGGGAAGAAGAACAAAAACTGACGACGAAAGAGTCGGAATTGCTGAAACTTTTGTGTCAGAATGTCAATAAAGTACTGGAAAGAAATTATGCATTGAAAAACATCTGGGCTGACGACAACTATTTCAACGCCAGAAGTATGGATGTGTATATCACTAAACTGCGTAAGCATTTGAAAAAAGATCCTTCTGTGGAAATTATCAATGTACACGGTAAGGGGTATAAGTTGATACTTTGATGCAATAAATTTTTTGGACGGGTATTTGTAAGAATACCCGTTTTTTTTGCATTCGTAAAAGATAATCCTTTAACTTTGCAATACCGGGCATGATAAAATGTGAAATTGTCCGGGGATATTAAATATTATAATATTTTATCAGTATGAAAATTGCGATAGCTTCTGATCACGCGGGTTTTGAATATAAAGAGAGACTCGTGGAATATCTTCGGGGAAATGGTTATGAGGTGAAGGATTTCGGTACATATTCTCCGGAAAGTATGGATTATCCGGATACTGTTCATCCTTTGTCCGTAGCTATAGAAAAAGGAGAGTACGATAAAGGCATTGTACTTTGTGGAAGTGGTAACGGAGTTTCGATGACAGCCAATAAGCACCAGGGAATCCGTTGTGCTTTATGCTGGAATGTTGAGATTGCCTGGTTGGCGCGGTTACACAATGATGCAAATGTATGCGGTTTGCCGGCTCGTTTTATCGCTTATGAAGAAGCCCGGGAAGTTGTGGACCGTTTTCTGACGACGGAATTCGAAGGAGGGCGGCATCAACGGAGGGTAGAGAAAATACCTTTGAAAGGTTGTGAATGTAAGTAAATCCAAGGGGAACGCCTTTGAATGATTCATATTCTGAAAACAGAAAAGAGAGGATACGCCTGTTTCCTCTCTTTCTTGTTTGTCTGTAAAATAAAGACCGATCGGATGAACAGAAGGTTTTGTTATATTGTTAAGTGGTGTTGTATTTCTTTATTCGGAGGAATACTGATGGGAGCGTGTGGAGAGACGAGGAATACGGTAATAAATTTTCAATTGGACGGAATTACCGAAGGAATGCATCCTGTTTTGACGGTGGGAGGGGAGTCATTTGAACTGATACCCGATTCGTTGGGTTTTGTTTCTTTTTATCCGGAAGGTCTGGATAAGCCGCAGGACGGAATGCTGGAATGCGGAAAATACCGTTTGTTGTTGTATGTTCAACCGAAAAAAAGTTTTGATGTTTATGTTAATTTGACTCCTTCTGCTTTAGGTGCAGAATTTACAGGAGACGGTGCTTTGGAAAACGAGGTACTGAACGGAGATATTTTTTCTACGGCTATTAAAACCGATTACCGGCAGGATGAAAAAGTTTTTATTGCGGAGCGGGAAGCGGAGTTGAAAGAAGGAATACGTATTCTTGATTCGCTGGCATTGCCTCCGGACTTTGTATCTTTTGCAAAGGAAAAGCTGAAGTATACCGTTTTTGCTTCTCTGGGAACTTATCCCGGGCAACATGCAGAAGGGTATGAGCCTTCCGGTTTTTACAAAGATTATGTGAGAAATCTGATAACGGAAGATGAAAAGTGGTTGGATTTTACGATCTACCGGGAAGCATTGTCGGGGTGGATAGAGGTACAGGGAATTTCAGCCGGAGCGGATACATTTGAGCGTTTGAAGCGGGCATTGCAATTTGTAGATACGGCGTTGCATCATCCGGCCGTTACAGAGTTTGTTGTCGATCGTATGATTACGGGCTACGTTGAAAAAGCCGGTATCGATAGTTTAAACCGGCTTATGCCGTTTTATAATAAGCGTGTAAAAGATGAGGCTTTGCGGTCAGGTTTCAGGCATTTGTGTGCGATGTGGGAAAGAATACAGCCGGGAAAAGCAGCGCCCGCGATGTATGCGGGCAGTCGGGATTCTGTGAGAATACAGCCGGATGCTCTGACGGGGAAATATACTTATCTTTTGTTTTGGGAAACGGATTGTGATTTTTCTGCAAGGGAACTGGCTTACTTGAAAGAATTAAGTGTCCGTTTTAAAACTAAAAATATACAATTTGTCGCTGTATCTTGTGATACAGACCGGGGACAGTGGGAATCCTGGCTGGCGGAAGAACAGCCGGCAGGGATACAATGGTATCTTGAGAATTCTCCTTTTATATTGGATTACTACCGGGCTCAAAGACTGCCGTATGCCGTTCTTCTGGACCCACAGGGTAAAATTGTGCGGGTGGGAATGCCTTTGCCTTCCGGAAGCCGGTTGATGGGAATTTTGCCGCAATTAACAGCGGAATAGATATACGAATTTTGACTGACGACATTTAATTATTCTATATTCAACAGGTAGGGCGGACATTCATCCGTGGGGTGTGAAACTTCGGCCGGATAATGTATTTTCTGACTGTTGTAAAATAACGATAAACAGTTATAATGAACTTATGAAAAAAAGAAATATTATACTTTTTTGGTGTCGCAATGCACGTTGGAATTCTTTGCCGCAGAGTATGCTGCCGGCAATATTGGCGGTATGTATGGCATTGGGCCAGGAGGGATTTGCCTGGACATACGCTATTCTGGCTGTATTCGGGTGTGCTGTCGGGCATTTGGGAATGAATTTGTTCGACGATTATTTCGATTACCGGAAGAAGGGAAGTGAGTTCCGGGATAAACTGGCCGGAGAGGGGATCCGCTCCAGGATTGCCAAATGCTCTTATATCACTTCCGGGGCTGTAACCATGCGGCAGTTGCTGTATGCCTGCCTGGTTTTCGGAGGAGTTGCATTTGTCATCGGAGGGATCATTTTTTTTAAAAGAGGGGAAACGATATTATATATCGCCTTGATTACAGCTTTGTTGGGAGTTTCTTATTCCGGTGATCCTGTCCGGTTGAGTTACCGGGGATTCGGCGAATTGCAAGTCGGTTTTATGTTCGGGCCTTTGTTGATGACCGGGGTTTATTATGCCGCTTGCGGACACCTGGATGCTTCTGTATGGTTTATTTCAATTCCTGTGGGTATGTTGGTCGCTAATATCCTGTATACGCATTCTATTATGGATTTCGAGCCGGATAAAAAGGTGGGAAAGATGACACTGGCGGTATTACTCAATAATAGACAGGCGATGCTTGTGGTTTTGGGACTCATGTTGTTTGTTCCTTTCGGGATCGTTGTATATGGTGTGTGGGCCGGTTATCTTGTTCCGCTGTATTATATCGTATTGTTGACTTTACCGATGGCAGGAGGTTTGTTTTATCTGATGGTTGAGTATATCCGTTATCCGAAAAAGACATTTCAACCGGCATTTTGGATGGGACCGATGACGGGTTGGCAACGTATCGAAGGTGCAGGTATCGGGTGGTTTATGATTCGTTGGTACCTGGCACGTAATTTGCTTTCTTTCTTTTGTTTGATTATTATTGTGATTGGTTTGATTCGGTTGTGATTAAAATTTAGCGGTATGGGGCGATTATTATATCTTTTTTCCTGGTTTTTTAAGGCAAAGTTTTTCGGGAGAAAGCAGCCTTTACAAACGGTTCTTTTTATTTCTGAAAAGTGTAATCTGGCGTGTCGGCATTGTAATATATACCGCAAAGAAAACCCGAAGATCAAAACCTATGAGCAGATTCGTGAAGAATTGGAATATGCCTATGGTTTGGGTTCCCGCTTTGTCGATTTTGAAGGTGGAGAGCCTATGCTTTGGGAAGATGGAGAAAAGAATATCAATGACCTGATACGTCTGGCGAAGCAAATCGGCTTTTTTTCAACGACTGTAACGACGAATGCGCAATTGCCTTTCAAGGGATGTGAAGCGGATTCGATCTGGGTGAGTCTGGACGGGTTGGGGAAGTATCATGATGAAATACGGGGAAAAGGCACGTTTGAGCGTCTGGTAAAAAATATTGCGGAATGCGGACATTCTGCCGTAAGCGTGAATATGGTCGTCAACCGGCTGAATCATCCTTCCGTTGTGGAAACGATCGAATTTGTCAGGGATAATCCGCATATAAAATCGATTTCTTTTAATTTTCATACTCCTTTTCCGGGAACGGAGGAACTTTTTGTCAATTGGGGAGTCCGTGGGGAAGTGGTTAATGAGCTTATCCGGATGAAAAAAGCCGGTTATCCGATTATGAATTCTGTTTCCGGATTGCGCTTGATGGCGCACAATAAATTCAGGAAACAATGTTGGGTGACTAATTTTATTTTGCCCGACGGTACCCGTCTTGCGGAGTGTACCGGAAAAACAGCCGGCGTTTGTGACCGGTGCGGATTCTGTATGGCCGGAGAAATGCGGAGTGTTTTCGATTTTAAAATCGATACGATCAGAGCAGGAATGAATTTACGTGTGAAGTGAGTTGTTTTTTCCGGTTAATTCTTTGAAGACATCTTCCAGGTTGGATTCTTCTCTTAGTTCGATGATCGGACAATGGTGGCCGGCGGCGGCTTCAAATAAAGCAATGCGGGGATCGTGCCCGGGGAGTGAAAGCAAACGAAATGAATCATTTCCGTCCCGTTTTATTTGGGAAATCCCTTTTATTTCTGATAGCCAGTCAGTCGGGTTACCGGGTGCGAAGCTGACTTTTAACACCATACCCCCGGAGCCGGTATGATGAAATACACTTTTCGGCTTATCGGCGATAAGGTTGCCTTTATCGATGACCAGAATGCGGTCGCAAATGGCTTCTACCTCCTGCATAATGTGAGTGGAAAGCAAAACGGTTTTGTTTTTTCCGATCCGGATGATCAAATCCCGTATTTCTTCCAGTTGATTGGGGTCGAGTCCTGTCATCGGCTCGTCGAGAATCAATAAATCCGGCTCGTGGATAAGTGCCTGGGCCAAACCGGTCCGTTGCCGGTAGCCTTTCGAGAGTTGCCCTATTTTTTTGTTTTTCTCCGGAAGCAGTCCTGTCATTTCCATAATTTCGTTTACCCGTTGCATGGCGTTGGGGGTATGATACAGGCGGGTAACGTGCAATAGGTATTCGGTGATATACATATCCGGGTAGAGCGGATTGTGCTCCGGTAAATAACCGGTGGCCGCTTTCACTTCCAGCGGATATTGCCGGAGGTTTTTTCCATTGACGATAATGTCTCCCTCGTACTCGTCCAGATAACCGGTAATGATTTTCATCAGGGTTGATTTCCCGGCTCCGTTAGGTCCCAGAAAGCCGCATATTTCACCGCTATTGAGCGTGAAGCTGATGTTGTTGAGGGCTTTTTGCCTGCCGTAATATTTAGAGACATTGTTTATCGAGACTGCCATGTTGTGTGTTTTGAGTTCTGACGCCTTTTCGTTGCTCTATTTGAACCAGGTATTTACGTCTTCGGAATTGAGGATGTATATGATCGTCTTTCCATCGGGGGTATAATTGTGATGCTGACAGGCGAACAGGTTGTCCAGCATATCGCTCATCTCTTCCCGGCTTAGTGTTGTATTGTATGGGATGGCTGCCGCTTTCGCTAAAGACAGGGCAACGTGCTCTTTCATTTTTTGCTTGATGTCCCCTTCGGTATTTTTATAATGTTCGATCAGTTGCATAAGGATATCCCGGGCATGTGAACAGGATAAATCGGAAGGAGTGGCATATATGGCATAACAGTTTTTCCCGAATTCTCCTAATTCGAAGCCCAAATACTCCAGATCTTCCTTGATGTCCCGGATAAGTTCGAAATCGTCGGCGCAGAGTTCGAGTGTTTCCGGAAAGAGGTTTTTCTGTCCCGCTGTTTTCTGGGATGCCAGAGTATGGGTATATTGTTCGAAAAGGATACGTTCGTGTGCTCTTTTCTGATCGATAAACATCAGGCCGGAATGTACCGGAGTGACAATATAACGTCCTTTCATCTGTACGAATGAGGAAGGAACGGAAGATTTTTTTTCGGGTTCGGACAGGCCGGCAATGGTTGTCTGTTGAGCTTCTTCTTTATGTTGTAGACCTTCGAATAAGGATTCCCAATTCGCCGGAACTTTATCCTTGGGAAATGCAGGTGTGTTGCCGGCACTCTTCTTTTCGAAATCCGATTCCTCGATGCTGATTCCGGATTTGTAATTGAAAGGATTGTATCCCGATTTGTAATTTACCTTGGGTACGTAAGGAGTTGTTGAAGAAACAGGTGCTTGCGGAGTGTAATCAATGGCTCCTTCCGTGTCGAAATCCAAAGGAGGAGTGATGTTGAATTTTCCCAATGCTTCTTTGACTCCGGCCATCAGTATCTGGAAGAAGTCCGTTTCATTCTGAAACTTGATTTCTGTTTTGGTCGGATGTATATTGACATCGATAGATGCCGGGTCGACTGTGAAATAGAGGAAATAGGACGGTATCGTTTCTGCACCGATCAGACCCGAATAAGCTTCCATAACCGCTTTGTGGAAGAAGTTGTGCTTCATAAAACGGTTGTTTACGAAAAAATACTGTTCTCCGTAAGTTTTTTTGGAGTGTTCCGGGCTGCAAATGAACCCCTGAATGGAAACCAGACTGGTTTTACATTCGATGCTCAGTAATTTGCTATTGATGTTTTTCCCGAACACATTGACTATCCGCTGGCGCATACCGGACACCGGCAGGTTGTAGATTTCGTTGCCGTTGTTTTCGAGGGTAAAACTGATACCGGGATTGGTGAGTGCTACCCGTAGGAATTCATTGATGATATTCCGTAGCTCCGTCGTATCCGATTTCAGAAATTTTCTGCGGGCAGGAATGTTGAAAAAGAGATTTTTAACACAAATATTGGTCCCTTTCGGGGTGTTGATGGCTTCCTGTTGTTTCAATTCAGAACCGGATATAGACAGGAAGGTGCCGAGTTCATCTTCTGCCCGTCGGGTTTTTACTTCAACGTCGGCGACGGAAGCAATGGACGGTAATGCTTCTCCCCGAAATCCCAGGGTATGAATGTTGAATAAATCCTGAGCACAGGATATCTTAGAGGTGGCATGTCTTTCAAAAGCCATCCGGGCATCTGTCGGAGACATGCCCTTACCGTTATCGATGATCTGTATGAGAGCCTTACCTACATTTTTCAATACGATCCGGACCTGATCGGCACCGGCATCAATGGCGTTCTCCATCAGTTCCTTTACGACGGAGGCCGGACGTTGTACAACTTCTCCGGCTGCAATCTGGTTGGCAACCGAATCCGGTAAAAGTTGAATAATATCAGGCATATAATAATTTGATACTAACTGTTATAAATTGAATAGCGATGGTTTACATGCCGAGAAATTTCAACACACCTTCGGAGTAACGCATCATAATAAAAAGTGCTGCTAAAAAGATAATGATGAGCACCATAAAGAGGCGGACAGCATATTGGCCGTTGTGACCTTTTCGCTGGGCTTTCCGTTGTTTATACAATTCGGTAAAATGTCCCTTTATGTTCGGGATATAAGCATCTTTGTCGTCTTCCCGGATGCCCAGTTCGGCTTTGATTCGCTTTTCCCGTTCTTCCCGTTCTTCTTTTTCCGGATCCCAATAGCGGGGCTTCAGATCAAATTTCCGGGTATCTTTTCTTTCAAACATGCGTGCCATGGTGTTCTGATTTTAAAGTTTTGGATTTCCCTTGTCCGAAATGTTTTGCAATCCATCGGGGAACAATAAAAGCGCCGATGAACAGATAGGGGTAGTAACTGATCAGCCGCCATAATATGGCCATTGCTACAGCTACTCCGGCACTGGGCAGGAATTCGCCCAGGTATTTGGAAAATACATATTCTGCAAATCCGCTGCCACCGGGAGTAGGGCTTATCAGCATCATAATCCACATGACCAGTTGACGGGCAAAGATCAGAAAATGTTGGGCCCAGTCGTAACGTCCTGCCCAGAAAGCCATCAGGATCGCGTTTACTACCCAATACCGGGCTGTCCACGAGAAAAACGTTGCTCCGAATGTTTTCAGCCAGAACGAGAAGGGCATTTGTTTTAATTCTTTGGAGTTCCGGATAATGTCGTAGCCGGCTTCGTTGGCATTTTGCCTCCATTTTCGCAATATCCGCCATTTGAAACATTTCATGATGAGATATTTCAATCCCCGGGGATTTTTAAATAGTCCGTAGCTGAGAATAATCAGGTAAGCCAGCTTGATGGAATAACCTCCGATGGCGAACCAGAATAAACTGTCGGCAACGGCTTTGCTGGCGTCCGGTATATTCCACAAAAGGGTGTGGTTGACAAACAATAAAATCAGCGGGAACATGATGATGAAATACAATTCGTCGAGAAAGGAAGTGGCCATGACAATGGCAGAACTCCGTCCCACTTTTATCCCTTCTTTATTGACAAACAATATAGCGATGCTGGTGCCTCCGATGGCGGAAGGCGTGACCGCTGAAGTAAATTCCCATAAAAAGACAATCCGTAACGATTGTACCCAGGAAAGCCGTTTGCCGGCGAGAACATGCAGCCGGATGACATAGCCGATGTCCCGGACGGCCATACACAGTATCGCTACCAATAGCCAGGCTGCCGATGTCCACGTAAAATGAATCTGGTCGAACGCTTTAGGATCGAATTCCTTGTAAAGCATGTATGACACCACAGCCAGACCGATGAGTATCGGATAAATAATCTTATACGGACTGATTTTTTTGGTCAGTATCTGCTGTTCCCCTTCCATAGGCTTTAATTTCCGTTGAGATGGCTAAGTTAGCAAAAAAAAGAAAACGGACAAAGCTGAAACCTTGTCCGTTTGGTGGAGAATATCGGAATCGAACCGACGACCTCTTGCATGCCATGCAAGCGCTCTAGCCAACTGAGCTAATTCCCCGATATGAAAACCATATTGCCTTCTTGCGTTTGCAAATGTATATATTTTTCAGGAAAAACCAAAACGAAAAGAGTCGTTCCGATTATTTTTTGGGTGTATGTTTTTTCAGCTTGCAACTGATGGGATAGTGATCGGATAGGGTTACGGCCTCCCGGCTGTAGCTGAGGGCCTGATAATCGGGAGAGTGTAATATATAATCAATCCGGAAGGACGGAAATTCTCCGATGTATGTGTTGCCTAGGCCGCGTCCTTTTTCAAGGAAGCTGTCGGATAGTCCTTTGGAAATCGTCCTGTAGCTGTAGGAGAGCGGGGTGTCATTAAAGTCTCCGCAGACGATGAGTGGGTAGGGGGATTTTTGAATTTCCGATTTGATGAGTAAAGCTTGTGTAGCCCGGTTTTTGTTGGCTTTTGTAATGCGCGATACCAGATTTTTAACACCTCCTGAAATATCGTGTCCCTCTCCCTGTGTGATGTCTTTGACGAATTTTCTTTCTTTTGTGCCCAGTTTATAGGATTCCAGATGAATGTTGTAAATCCGTACGGTATCTTGTTCCTTTATAATATCGCAATATATACAGGAACTGGTATATTCCTGACTGAAAGGTATTTCCCGGCAGTTAATAATGGGGTAACGGGAGAATACGGCCATGTTTTTTTGTATATACCGATAGGGGTAGGAAGATAATTGCCGGACCGGTCCCGAAACTTTGGAGGAACGATTCTGAAACGGAAATTCTTGCAGGCATACGACATCTCCCTTGTAGCCGTTTAGGTATTTGATCAGCTTTTCTTTTGTTTTATCGTCTTTGTTCCAGCCGTAACGGTCGAAATAACGTATGTTGTAGGATAAAACCGCTATGTCGTGAGCCGTTTCGTCCGTGTGATTGTTGTTGGTACCGTAATAGCTGGTGAAAAACGGAATGCCGAGTGCCAATACACAGACGTGGATAAGAGCGGTTTTTTTCCAACGGGCAATCCAATATAGCAACAATAACAGGTTAGACAGTAACAGGTAGGGATAAGCTAGTCCTAACAGGGACGGAATGACAAAAGTGTTGGGATCGATATAGCGGGCCGTATAGGACCCGAGTAGTCCTACGATGGCAATAAGGCTGCCGATAAAAACGATTTTGTCCAAAAGCTTACTCATCCCGATATTTAAAATCTTTTATTTTCCCGAACGGAACAGTATTTCTTTTTCTTCCCGGGTCAGACTTTCATAACCGGACCGGGATATTTTATCTAAAATGTGGTCGATGCGGGCATCTCTGTTTTTTTTGTACTCATTGTATTCCCGGTCGTTCATTTCGGATACGTTTTTTTTGTATTTGAGGTGTACCTTTTTTCTGCGGGTGAATAATTGTATTACTTTTTCCGGTAAAGAACTCAATGCTTTAACCGGGTTGCAATGGTGTTTTACGCCGATGATAAAAAGATAGCCGAAGAGGGCACCTCCGAGGTGGGCGATATGTCCTCCCGGGTTGGAAGAAGGAATGCTTAAGATGTCGATCGCTGCGGTAAAAAGTGCCAGATAAATCAGCTTTACCGGTCCTATCAGAAAGATGTATATCCGGTGTTGCGGCAGATAAAAACAGACTGCAAATACAATAGCCATGACAGAAGCCGAGGCTCCTATTGCCCAGGAATGAGCGCTGTCGAATCCCGGGAAGATGTTATAAGCCAGCATATATAACAGGGCTCCCGATATACCTCCGAACAGGTATACCCCTGTCAGTTCTTTCTGCGAAAAATGATTCAGGAAGAAACTGCCGAACCAATATAGCCATAACATATTGAATAACAGATGCAGAAAGCCGAAATGGGTGAACATGTAAGTAAATAAAGTCCACGGCCGGAAAAGCAGATATTCCGGATCGGCAGAAATCCCTAAGTTTTCCAACAGGAAGTTATCCAGTATATTCCCCTTGCCGCCCAGGATGCTTACCACACCCAATATCTTTATGATTAAAAAGATGCCGATATTGATGTATATCAACCGGGTCAACGAAGAACCCCGTTTGAAAGAAGTCCGTATCCCCTTTCCTAACCCTTCTGAAAAATTTCCGCCGTAAGCTCTGTAAAACATGTAATTTTTATCTTGGATTTGGATTTAAGATTGTAATAGCGATGACCTGCTGATACATCCTGAATCTGAAACCGTCTGCTAATAGAATTTTTTCCGGTTTTTCCCCCAATATTTAATCAGGATAAAGCCGAATAGCATACCGCCCAAATGGGCAAAGTGGGCTACGTTGTCTCCGGCACTGTTTTGTATGCCGAGGAAAAATTCCAATAGACCGTAACCGATCACAAAGTATTTGGCCTTGATCGGAATCGGAATGAACATCAGGAAAAGCTCGGTATTCGGGAAAAGCATGCCGAAAGCCAGTAATATTCCGAATATGGCACCGGAGGCCCCGATGGTCGGGATGTTGACGGTTTCCGTAATTACTCTGCGAAAAAGGTCTTCTCCGGCCTGAATGTATTGAGGAACATTGGGATTGTTCGACCAATTGTCGATAAGCTCCCATACCCAGCCTGCCGGATGGGAGATGTGTGCCCGTATGAATTCGGCCAGTATTTCCGGTTGAGGTGTATTTTGAAAAGCTTGAAATTGCTCATACATTTTATCGTATTCCCACCAGCCGACAGCGCTGTTTAAGGCGGCAGCCCCCAATCCGGTAACAAAATAATACACCAGAAAACGTTGGGTACCCCATATACTTTCCAGTACCCGTCCGAACATGAATAAGGCAAACATATTGAAGAACAGGTGACTGATACTCCCGTGCATAAACATGTGGGTGATGTATTGGTAGGGTGCCCAATATTCGGATTGCGGTAAATGCAAACCGAGTGTGTTGGAAAGATTTGAACCGGTCTTTTTGTCGATTATCTCTGTCATGAAATACATGATGACATTGATGATAATGATGATTTTGACGGCCGGTGTAATGGACGGATATGGACGGTAGTTATTCATAACTCATCTGCTTTATTCGTTTTTCTGTCTTTGATTGGTTTGGTTCGTCGGTTTTTCGCCTCTGTCTTCCGGTCTGCGGTTTCTTCTGGGGTTATTACGCGGATTTTCTCCGGAAGGGTTTGTTTTGTTTTCCGGCCGGCTATTATTTTCCGGCCGATTGTTATTTTGCGGCCGGTTGTTTCCCGGGTTGGCATTGTTGTTCTTGTTCGGATTATTGTTTCTGTTTTTCGGACGACGTCTTTTTTGTTTTTTGTCGTCGAAACGGTTCAGGCTCTCTTCTCCGACACCGTCTGTATATTTGATTGCGGCTTCTTCTTCCTCGGTGGCATCGTTTGCCTTCGGAGGTACGATTCCTTTGCGGTTTAAGGCTATAATTTCTTTGATACGTTTAACCGGCAATTTAATCAAAGCTCCTCTTCCTTCTTTGTCGAAACTGTAATACATAACTTGTCCGAAGATGTCGGTTTTCTGGTGATAAAGAAGGCCCTCTCCGGTATTCAGGGTAATATTGGCCGATGGAAAATCTTTTTGAGCATCGACATAGGCGTCTACTTCGTAGTTGAGGCAGCATTTCAGTTTACCGCACTGTCCTGCCAGTTTTTGAGGATTCAGGGAAATGTCCTGATAGCGTGCTGCCGAAGTAGACACGGATACAAAATTCGTAATGTAAGTTGAACAGCACAGTTGTAAGCCACACGGTCCGATACCTCCGATGCGCCCTGCTTCCTGCCGGGCTCCGATCTGCTTCATTTCAATCCGGATGTGGAAGGTTTCGGCCAGTATTTTGATCAATGTCCGGAAATCGACACGGTCGTCTGCAATGTAATAGAAAATAGCTTTGGTTTTGTCGCCCTGGTATTCGACGTCCCCGATTTTCATATTCAGTTTCAGGTCGGCAGCGATCTTTCTGGAACGAATCATGGTTTCATGCTCCAAAGCAATGGCTTGCTGCCATTTCTCTATGTCGTGAGGTTTAGCTTTACGGTATATTTTTTTCAACGGATTTCTGACCAAATCCACTTTTTTCATGCGGAGTTGTTCTTTGACCAGTTCTCCGGTCAGTGATATGATACCGATATCGTGACCAAGGGCAGCTTCAACGGCGACAATGTCTCCTTCCTGGAGGTTCAATCTGGACGGATTACTGTAAAATCCCTTCCGGGTATTTTTAAATCGTACTTCTACAATTTCTGAAGGGCAACTGTTGTCCGGGACATCGCTGAGCCAGTTGTACACGGATAATTTTCCGGCCAACAGACGGTGGTCGATAACCGGCCGGACTTCCTTGCGTTCCCGGCGTAAAAGTAGTTCGGGCTCCACGGTTGATTCGGCTTCTTCCTGCTTTTCCCATTTTACCTGGGGCATTTCCGTATCTTCCTCGGCAGACAGAGGAGTGGTGTCTGAATTTTCAGTACTATTTACCGTTTCCGGCTGGATTTCTTCAACAGCTATAATCTCTTCTGCTTCCTGTATAATGATTTCCTCCTTTTCCGTGTCGTTTGAAGGTGAGGCATTTTCCGGGAGTTCCAGTTGATCGTCGTATAATATATTGTCTTTGTTCATAAATGTCAATCTTTTAACTTTATTGGTTGTTCCTTAATTAAGGTCTTATATTTTGCATCACCTTAATACATAAATCGGTGAAGATAATTTTGGCATTGCCGTTCCGGCTGATGTCATGATATGCTTTTTCGAATTCCTCCGATAAAGGGATGATATTCCCTTCGTGAACGTAAGGAGAAAATTTTATGGAAAATTGTTTTTCTCTTTCGGTCATGTAATTCAAGACATGTAAACCAAAATTTTTCATAAAATTTTCGCGCAGCATTCGCAAAGAGTGAGTGAGAAAATTTTTTTGGCGTTCCCGTCCGATTCCGGCTATTTCGCTTACCCATTCGTTTACCGGTAACATTTTCCTTTCCCAACAAAGCCGCATCAGGCTGATAAATTTTTCCTGGTTGTAGATTTGCTCTTCCGATTCGTTTAATAGCCGCAAAGCTTTATACCAGTTTCCGGCAGCCACATGAGCATATTCTTCCGCTTTCTCTTCATTTATACCTTTTTCAGTCATTAAGTGTTGCTTTATCACACTTTTTTCTAACGGCGGAATGGTAATTCGTTGGGTACGGGATTGAATTGTAGTGATAATTTGTTCCGGGTGTTCGGATACCATCAGGAACAATGTTTTATCATACGGTTCTTCTATAATTTTTAATAATTTATTGGAACATTCCGGATTCATTTTCTCCGGCAGCCAGATAATCATGATTTTATAATCGGACTCAAAGGCTTTGAGGTTTAATTTACGCAGAATGTTCGCACTTTCCTCGGTATAGATGGCAGATTGGGCATTGTCTTCCACGTGCATGGCAGCCTGCCAATCTTCGAGGTTGAAATACGGACTTTGCAGGAGCAGGCTTCTCCATTCATTGATATATTCGTCGCTTACGGGCAGCTTGGTTTTCCGTACGACCGGAAAAACGAAATGTAAGTCCGGATGGATCAGTTTTTGCATCTGCTTGCATGAGGGACAAACTCCGCAGGCATCTTCTTTTTTATCGCCTGTACAGAACACATATTGGGCGAAGGCGAGTGCCAAAGCAAGCGAGCCGTAGCCGGTTGAACCGGCAAATAATTGGGCATGGCTGATACGTCCCGTTTGCAGGGAGGTAATCAGCCTTTGCTTGATGTCTTCGTGTCCGATAATGTCCTTGAACAAGTTAATTCAATTTTAAATATTTATAACCGGGCGGAGCTTTGTCTGAAAGTTTGTGTCTTTATCAAAGCTTGAGTTCAATACCCAATTCTTTAAATTGCTCGTCACTGATTTCTGACGGAGAATCGATCATGACATCCCGGCCTGAATTGTTTTTCGGGAATGCGATGGTATCCCGGATACTGTCCAAACCGGCAAAAATCGATACCAGCCGGTCGAAGCCGAAAGCGATACCTCCGTGGGGCGGTGCACCGTATTTGAATGCGTTGAGCAAAAATCCGAATTGTTTTTGAGCTTGTTCCGGCGTGAATCCCAGACATTTGAACATGCGGGATTGTAATTCTGTATTGTGGATACGGATGGAGCCGCCTCCAACTTCCACACCGTTGATAACCATGTCATAAGCATTTGCCCGTACCGCTCCGGGGTTGCTTTCCATCATATCCACATCTTCCGGATGGGGAGAAGTGAAAGGATGATGCATGGCATAGAAACGCTGCGTTTCCTCGTCCCATTCCAGCAAGGGGAAATCTACGACCCACAATGGTTTGAATACGTTTTTGTCCCGAAGGCCAAGCCGCTCTCCCATTTCCAGACGTAATTCGGACAGTTGCGGTAACGTTTTATTTTTCGGACCGCAAAGGAGCAGGAGCAAGTCGCCGGGTTTTGCCTGGCAGATTTCCGCCCAGTTTTTCAAATCTTCCGGCGTGTAGAATTTGTCGACGGAGGATTTTAAGCTGCCGTCTTCATTGTAGCGGACATACACCAATCCTTTGGCTCCGATTTGCGGACGTTTTACAAATTCCGTCAGTTCGTCTAATTGTTTCCGGGTATATACAGCGCAACCCGGTACGCAGATTGCTCCTACATATTCAGCATCGTTGAATACCGCGAAATCCCGGTTGCGGGCGTTATCGGTCAGATTGACGAACTTCATGCCGAAACGGATGTCCGGTTTGTCACATCCATAGTATTCCATGGCATCGTGCCAGGTCATACGCGGTAGCTCCGGAATATCGACACCTTTCAATTCTTTGAATAGGTGTCGCATCATACCTTCAAAAATATTCAATACATCGTCTCTTTCTACAAATGACATTTCACAGTCGATTTGAGTAAATTCAGGTTGACGGTCGGCCCGTAAGTCTTCATCCCGGAAACATTTTACAATCTGATAGTAACGGTCGAAACCCGCTACCATAAGTAATTGCTTGAATGTTTGGGGACTTTGCGGCAGGGCGTAGAACTGTCCCTGATTCATGCGGGAAGGAACGACAAAGTCCCGGGCTCCTTCCGGAGTACTCTTGATCAATACCGGAGTTTCCACTTCCATAAAATGTTCGTTGTCCAGGTAATTACGTACCAAATGAGCCATCTGGTGGCGTAACTCCAGATTCTTCCGAACAATCGACCGGCGTAAATCCAGGTAGCGGTATTTCATTCGTAATTCGTCGCCGCCGTCGCTATTGTCCTCGATGGTGAAAGGCGGGATTTCCGAATGGCTCAATATATCGAGTGTATCGATCCATATTTCAATGTCTCCGGTCGGGATCTTGGCATTTTTGCTGGCACGTTCAACGACCTTTCCATTTACCTGAATAACGAATTCACGTCCCAGGCGGGCTGCCTTGTCTTTTATTTCTGCCGTAGCTGATTCTTCCACAACTAATTGCGTAATTCCGTATCTGTCGCGCAGATCGATGAAACTCATTGCACCGAGATTACGGATTTTTTGTACCCAGCCGCTCAGGCATACTTTCTCATTGACATTTTCAAGCCGAAGCTGACCGCAGGTATGTGTTCTATACATGATGATTGCTTAATTTTGTAAATTATTTTTCGGGTAGAGCCTGATCTACCTATTTTAACAACTTGCGAAAATACGAACAATAATGCAAAATAGAAAATCAGGGGTTGAAAATGTTCGGTTGGTAAAGTAAATTGATTCTATTTTTTGAATTTCCGGAAAGAATAAGGAGTCAAAAAGTCAAGGTGTTTGTTTTTTGACTTTTTGACTCCGGAATTTTTTGTCATTTTATGACAAAGGCCTGATTAATAAGTGAATTTCACTTCTGCCTGCTTCCCTTTTTCAAGCGGGAAAATGAGATACCCGTTATCGTCCGTTGTGATTGTTTTGTTTTCGAGGTTGATATGACGGACGCCCGGTGGGGGTAGTAACCGGCAGGTTGTATTCTGCCGGGCGGTAAATGTTGCCGTTTGAGGGGTATGATTATTCCACGTCAGGTCCACAGTGATGCCGCCCCGGGTACATAAACCTTTGAAATAGCCTTCTTTCCAACTGTCGGGCAGGGCCGGTAAGAGATGAATAAAACCGGCGTGGCTTTGCAATAGCATTTCCATGATACCGGCAGCTCCTCCGAAGTTGCCGTCGATCTGGAAAGGAGGATGTGAGCAAAATAAATTGGGGAAGGTGCCTCCCTGATGACGTCCGTCCGGGCGTATTGCCGGTACCAGTAAGCTATGGAATAGTTTATAGGCCCGGTTGCCGTCATGTAAGCGTGCCCAAAAATTGATTTTCCAGGCCCGGCTCCAGCCGGTTCCGGCATCCCCTCTCCGGTTTAAGGTCGCTTTGCAGGCTTCGGCTAATTCGGGGGTTGCAGAGGGGGTAATCAGATTTCCAGGATATAAGCCGTATAAATGGGAAACATGGCGGTGATGGATTTCTGCTTCCCGGTAATCTTCCAGCCACTCCATCAGGTAGCCCTCCGGGCTGATTTGATGGGGAGGTAGTTGTCTGTAGGCTTCAGCCAGTTTTGCACACCAATCTTTATCTGTGTTAAGCTGACGGGCTGCTTCCATTGTGTTCCCCCACAATTCTTTTACCAGCTGGATGTCCATGGTCGGTCCCATGCAAATACTGATAGGCGTCGGATCATTACCGATATAGAACGCATTTTCCGGGGAGGAGGTCGGAGCCGTTACAAGCCAACCGTGAACAGGCTCTTTTACCATTGTCGATAAGAAAAAGTCCGCAGCGCCTTTTATTACGGGATAAATTTCCCGTAAGTAAGCCGTGTCACCGGAATACAGGTAATGTTCCCACAAATGAGCGCATAACCATGCTCCACCGGTGTTGGTTGCACCCCAGGAGGGATGTTCGCCCGGAACGGTGTATTTCCAGGGGTTGGTCATCATGTGAGCAACCCATCCGCGGGCATTGGGGCCGTAAAAAATACGCGCTGTTTTTTCGCCCGAAGCGACAAGACCTTTCGTTAAGGATATCAGCGGTTCGTACAATTCTGTCAGATTTCCCGGTTCTAACGGCCAGTGGTTCATTTGTACGTTGATATTCGTATGATAATCACCGTTCCACGGGGTTTGTAGCGTATTTGCCCACACCCCCTGTAAATTGGGGGGGAGACAACCGGGACGCGCGCTGCTGATCAGCAGATAGCGTCCGAATTGTAAATAAAGGGCGGCTAAAGCGGGATCGTCTTCTTGAGTGAAGCGTGCGATACGTTCCGGGGTTGTAAGTTGTAGTACGGAGTCTTGGGGGGTACCGATAAATACCTCTACCCGGTCGTATAATTCCTTGTGTGCGTCGATATGTCTTTGTTTCAGTTCTTCGTAAGGCGTATGGATGGCATTGGAAAGTAACATTGCAGCCTGTTCTCTGTAGGCGGGATTGTTATAATCGGTCGTTGCGGAGATGAATATAGTCGTATTCCGGACGGCTTGGAAGCGAATACATGAGTCCGTGACTTGTATGCCGGCTCCGGGGGTGTTGTCTTCCAGGCGTCCGCTCATACGGACAATATAGCTGACTCCCTTGATGCCGGTCTGCCCGCTATCCATCGTTCCTTCCATGATTAACGTATCCTTGTCCCGGTAAACCCGGGCGTTTTGCGGACGACTTAAAAACAGCTCGAAATCCGAAGCTTTTTGCTGGTTAAAATGAATGACCGATACATTGTCCGGACGGGAGACGAAATATTCACGTCGGTGTATGTTTTGCCCGAACGATGTCGTTGCCAAGGCTTCGTCCAGTTGCAGAATCCGTTTGTAGCCGCTTGTATCCATCGTTCCTTCATTGTGATACCGGATATCCAGGTTGCCGAGTATTTGGTAAGTGCCGTAGGTATTGCCTTTCGGCATCCGGGGAACAAAGGTACGATACATCAGCTCCTGGGCTTCTTTGTTTTTGCCTTCAAATAGCAATTGTTGTATACGGGATAAGCTGCCGGCAGCTTCCGGGTTGCTGTAATCTGCTTCCGAACCGCTCCAAAGAGATATTTCGTTAAGTACGATGCGTTCTTTTTCGACTCCGCCGTCAGGCATCATTCCGAGGCGTCCGTTGCCCAGGGGTAATGTCTCCTCCCAGATGCGGGCAGGCGCTTTAAAACGGAGTTGTTCGTTTTGGCGTTCGACACTCCGGGAAAAACTGCATCCCAGAATTGCCAATGATAAAATTGAAAGTAAAATAGTGTTGCGCATAATTAAAGAATGTGAGTGGACAAAGATAGTAAAACTCTTTAAAATTCTGAATGTACTTTCATTTCTGCTGCTGTCCTGGCGGGTGAAAAGGATGGATTTTCTGAACTTTTCCTTATCTTTGGCAACAGATAAATTTAAATATTGTGAATTACCTCGATATTTTATTGCTTTTGCCTTTGCTTTATGGCGCTTATAAAGGATTTTCCCGGGGATTTGTCATTGAGGTTGCGACCTTGTTGGGGCTGATTCTGGGTGTATATGTTGCGATTAAATTTTCGGATTATACGGAAAATATTTTGCGGGATTTTCTGGATATATCCTCCAAATATTTATCGTATATCGCTTTGAGTGTGACCTTCCTGCTGGTTGTCGTGGCCATTTATCTTTTGGGGAAAATGCTGACGAAATTAGTGGATATCGTATCGCTGGGATTGGTTAATAAGCTATTGGGGACTGTTTTGGGCATAGCTAAATCCTTTGTTATCCTGTGTATTATTCTTTTGATTGCAGACGCTTTGGACGATAAATTCCAGTTTATGAATAAAGAGGTGAAGGAGAACAGCTTGTTTTATAATCCTTTTCTTAACTTTGCACAACAAATGTACAATATGATCCGGTTTTGACGGGGGGATGGTTGGGAAGGCCGGTATGTATGAATGTTGAAATAATATAATATAATCATGAATTTTGTAGATGAGTTAAAGTGGAGAGGCATGATACACGATATTATGCCGGGTACAGAAGAACAGTTGGCAAAAGGGCAAACGACGGCTTATGTCGGGATAGACCCTACGGCGGATTCTTTGCATGTAGGACATTTGGTATCCGTTATGATGATGAAACATTTTCAGATGGCCGGTCATAAACCGATTTTTATTATCGGTGGTGCCACCGGTATGATCGGGGATCCAAGCGGCAAGTCTCTGGAAAGAAATTTGCTCGATGAAAAAACGATACAGCAAAATATGGCCGGAATTAAGGCTCAGCTTTCCCATTTTATCGATTTTAATTCTTCTGCTTCCAATGCGGCTATTATGCTGAATAATTACGATTGGATGAAGCAGTTTTCGTTTCTGGATTTTATACGGGAAATCGGTAAGCATATTACGGTGAACTATATGATGTCCAAAGATTCGGTAAAACGCCGTTTGAATGGTGAATATGCCGATGGGATGTCGTTTACGGAGTTTACTTACCAATTGGTACAGGGCTACGATTTTCTTTATCTTCGGAAAAATTATGATTGTATGTTGCAAATGGGGGGATCCGATCAGTGGGGCAATATAACGACAGGCGGGGAATTGATCCGTCGTAAGGAGGGACTGGAAGCCTATGGCTTGACGTGGCCTTTGATGACAAAGAGCGACGGTAAGAAATTCGGCAAGACGGAATCCGGAAATATTTGGCTGGATCCGGAACGTACTTCTCCTTACCAGTTTTATCAGTTTTGGTTGAATTCTACGGATGATGACGCTGCCCGTTATATAAAAATTTTCACGCTTTTGCCTCCCGCAGAGATCGATGCTTTGATTGTCGAGCACGGAGAAGCTCCGCATCTTAGAAAATTGCAGAAGACTTTGGCTAAGGAAATTACATGTCTGATTCACGGTGAAGAAGCCTATCATTCGGCTTTGGAGGCTTCCCAGATTTTATTCGGGAATGCAACATCCGAAACCTTGCGAAAAATAGACGAAAAGACGTTTTTGTCTGTTTTTGAAGGTGTACCCCAGTTTGAAATAGCCCTTACAGATTTAAAAAATGGTATTTCTATTATTGATTTTTTGGCAGAAAAGACGCAGATCATGTCGTCGAAAGGTGAAGCGAGAAGAGCTGTAAAGGCAAATTCGATAAGTATTAATAAAGAGAAGGTCGGAGAAGAAACCATCGTTTCAGATAGCTATCTGATCGATGGAAAATATATTTTGGCTCAAAGCGGTAAAAAGAATTATTATTTGGTGATAGTAAAATAATTTCATTGAAAGTATAAAAAATTTCTTTACATTTGCACAAGATTGTGTAGAATGTTATATATTTACGTTCGCATAGACCCTACTCAAAAAACCTGGTTAGTTTAGAATGGGAATCGGGGATGTGTGCAACGCCTGCGCTATAGTCATGTTAGCGTGGGCTTGCTCTTTGTTCCCAAGGCCTGCCAGGTGCCGTTGAGTAGAAGATGCAAGTTCCGCGCTAACTTTTCTTTTGGTCATATGCGAATGTTACCTAAAACCAGAGCTATGACTATTGAAGAAATTCTCCGAATGAGCTTTAGCTTTATTGATGAACATCCGGATGCCCTTTGGGATGAAGTGCCTGAAGATTTGCTTAAATGTTGGCATATTCTTATTCCTTTGGATAAATACCTGGAAGGGAATTATCAAAGCAGATACGAGTATATGATTTTTGAATATGCTTTGAAGAAGTATGCCGAACGGGCCGACGTTAAAATTCCGGAAGAGAAGAAAAATGAGCTTTTTTGTGCTTTTCAGATGCTGTTAATGTTACCTTATATTTGTCGTTATACCACAGAAAAACGCCCTTTGTTTCCTATTTTTGATTTTGGATTTTTATTGGCTCAATAGTGGATGTATATGGTTGGTATGGATAATTTCTTTTGCCACAATTGTGGCAAAAGAAATTACATTGACGGATTTTCCTTGCCCGTAGTTGTTTCGTCCGTATATTCCGTATACAGGAATTCGTTGTATGGAAAACGGGCCGAATGGATATCTTTGACAATTGAATACAATTTGTCTTTTAATTCTTCGATATTTTCTTTTTGGGCAGCAGATATATAGACGGTTTCACGGCCTTGTTTGGACATCCACATCTGTTTTAAATCTTCCAGGCTGTAGTTTGCCCGTTCTACCGGTGTCAGATCGTCCTCGTCTTTTTTAATGTAAGTGAAGGCATCGATTTTATTGAAAACGATGATTGTCGGTTTGGGGTCCGGTATCAATTCCGCCAATGTTTCATTAACGACTTTCAGTTGATCTTCAAATTGCGGGTGGGAAATATCTACGACGTGCAGGATGACGTCGGCTTCACGGACTTCGTCCAGTGTCGATTTGAAGGATTCAATAAGATGAGTAGGCAGTTTCCGGATAAAGCCTACGGTGTCAGCAAGTAATAAAGGCACGTTACGGATTGTAATTTTCCGGACGGTGGTATCCAGGGTGGCAAAAAGCTTGTTTTCAGCAAACACTTCCGATTTGCTGAGTAGGTTCATTAATGTCGACTTTCCGACATTGGTGTAGCCGACCAAAGCCACCCTTACCAGTTTTCCCCGATTCTTGCGCTGAGTGGACATTTGCTTATCGATCCGGCACAGTTGTTCTTTCAGGCGGGTAATCTTATCCCGGATGACCCGGCGGTCGGTCTCAATTTCTGTTTCTCCCGGACCTCTCAGACCGATACCTCCTTTTTGCCTTTCGAGGTGGGTCCACATGCCGGTCAGACGGGGTAATAAGTATTGATATTGTGCCAGTTCTACCTGTGTTTTAGCATGTGCTGTACGGGCCCGATTGGCGAATATATCCAGAATTAAGTTGGTGCGGTCGAGTATTTTGACGCCTTTCAATTCGTTTTCGATGTTCCGGAGTTGGGTCGGAGAGAGTTCGTCATCGAAGATAACCAGCTCGGCTCCGTGTTCTTCTATATATTGACGAATTTCATCCAATTTACCTTTTCCGATAAACGTACTGTTGACCGGTTTATCCAGATTTTGTGTAAATATTTTTACGGTTTGGGCTCCGGCTGTTTCTGCCAAAAACGCCAGTTCATCCAAATATTCGTTCATCCTTTCATAGCTGATCCCTGCATCCTGGAGGGAAACTCCGACTAAAATCGCTCTTTCTGCTTCTTTCTCTGTATAAAAATATTCACTCATATATGTAATGTCTTGCTAAGTGGAATGTTTAATTGTAGGTTTTAGATTAAAAATCTGATAACGCGTCAGGTCACCAAGTAATTTACAAGTTACAACCTGAAATTACAATTTATATGAACGTATATCCTGTCCTAAAGTTTCTGTGCGAAGACAAAAGCATTTCAGACAAGAAGGGGCTGACATTACTGACAGCCCCTTACATATTATGTGAAACTTGTATTAGTTGTTGGTTAACTGGAAATTGATAGGCAACGTGTAAGCCACACGCACAGGTTTACCTCTCTGTTTTCCCGGAGTCCATTTGGGCATACTCTTTACCACACGAACAGCTTCTTTGTCCAATGATGAGTCTACACCTCTCGCTACCTTTACGTCAGTAATACTACCGTCTTTCTCGATAACGAACTGAATGTATACTTTACCGGAAATACCGTTTTCCATGGCCAATACCGGATATTTGATATTTTTGTTCACCCATGCGGTAGGACTTCCCCCCGGGAATGCCGGCATCGTTTCTACCACCTGGAAGATTTCCTGTTCTCCCGTATCTTCAGTCTTAAAGTCATCGAAACTGGTAACATCAACGACCGTATTTTCTGTTTCGTCTTCAGCATCGGTAATTTCCAGATCATCATCCACATCCTGATCGTTTTCTACGATGTTGATCAAGTCCGCCAGTTTGGGCGCTGCAGGAGGAGGAGGAGGAGGAGGAGTATTCTGCTGGGTAATGGGAATAACTTCATCTTCTATTTGCATCTGGGCAGTTGTGTCTAAATCTTTCATTTTGGACGTTTCACTTTTCCATTCGAAAGCATATAACAAAATACCCAAAGCAATTACAAGACCAATCTCAAAGAAAAGTGTTTTTTTCCCTTCAAGATCTGCTTTCGGTGCCTTTTTTACTTCCATGATATAAATTTAATTTGTATTTTTATTACATCTCACTTACAGCGGGTAAAAATATAGAAATTCGGACAACTTTCCAATATTTCAAACGTTTTTTTTAAATGAAACGTTAAAAAACAAACGAAGCTGTTGATAAATGTTAATTATTTGAATAATACCACTTAATTCCTATTTTTATCCTTCCTCTTTTGCAAAGATATGATTTTACTTTTTTATTTTGTATTCGCATTATTATAAATTTTGTGAAATTTTCAAGGCATGTTGAGCATATTTTATCTGGAAATAGATTCTGCCTTAGGGGAGAAACCGGGCTTGTCCTTTTTCGAATCCCGGGTAAAGCGGGCAACTTTTGATGAAGCAATGTCATTTCGGAATGACAAAGTGCGGCTTACCCGTTTGTTGGGAGAGGCGATGGTATGGTCCGGTTTAAGAAAATTGTTCGGAATGGAAAAAGAAGATTGTCGAATACAGAGAAGCGAGCACGGAAAGCCTTATCTGGAAGGAGAGAGACTGGTATATTTTAATATTTCCCATTCAGGGACTTATATTGTTTGTGCTTTTTCAGATGCGGAAGTCGGCATCGATATCGAGAAGATTGCCTCTCCCCGATATGAGGTCGCCCGTCGTTTTTTTCATCCGGAAGAAGTCCGGTTATTGGAAAACGGGAAGTTTAAAAATGAGAGTTTGTTTTATGATATCTGGGTGGTTAAAGAAAGTTTTCTAAAATATAAAGGTACCGGTTTGACTTGTCCATTGTCTTCTTTTCAGGTAAATATCTTTCCGGGTAAAGCATTGATTTACGAAGGAGGACATTTACTGACGTTAAATATCCGGGAATGTCCGGTAGCGGAAGGTTATAAATGCTATGTTTGCAGTCCTTTGAAAGATGTTGCGGCGCCGGTTCGCTGGTGCTTGCAAGATTTGTAGGGTTATTTACAATGCTTTACTTTAACGGAAGTAAAGCATTGTAAAATAAGATTTATTTGTGGAATTGCCCGGGTTGTGTCAATAGGTATTCCGCAATCTGAACGGCATTCAAAGCGGCTCCTTTTTTGATTTGGTCACTGACCACCCAAAAAGCCAAACCGTTTTCATTCGTCAGGTCTTTGCGGATACGCCCTACATATACGGGGTCCTTGCCGGAGATAAAGAGAGGCATCGGATATTCTTTTGTCGCCGGATCATCCTGAAGGATGATGCCGTCCGTGTTTTCAAAAGCCCGGCGTGCTTCAGAGACGGTAACCGGTTGCTCGGTTTCCAGCCAGATGCTTTCGGAATGCGCTCTTAAAGAAGGGACACGAACGCAGGTAGCGCTGACTTGTATATCAGAATGCATAATTTTGCGTGTTTCGTGATACATTTTCATTTCTTCCTTTGTATAACCGTTGTCGGTGAACACGTCAACCTGAGGTATCAGATTGAAGGCAAGCTGGTAAGCAAATTTTTCCACCGTCGGTTTTTCTCCGTTTAATATTTGTCTGCATTGCGTATAAAGTTCCTCCATGGCTGCTGCGCCTGCACCGCTTGCGGCCTGGTAAGTGGATACATGTACCCGCCGGATATGGCTTAATTTTTCAATGGCGTTCAGGGCGACAACCATTTGAATCGTGGTACAATTCGGGTTCGCAATAATTCCTTTCGGCCGGTTTAAAGCATCCTGGGGATTGACTTCCGGTACAACCAGAGGAATGTTTTCTTCCATCCGGAATGCGCTGGAGTTGTCGATCATAATAGCGCCGTAACGTGTGATTGTTTCTGCAAATTCTTTAGAGGTACCTGCTCCTGCGGAGGTAAAAGCAATGTCTGTTCCTTTGAAATCATCATTGTGTTGCAAAAGTTTTACTTCAATGTCTTTCCCCCGAAAATTATATTTTGTACCGGCGCTTCTTGCCGAACCGAATAGTACGAGCTCATCTATCGGAAAATTACGTTCATCCAGCACTCGCAGAAACTCTTGTCCTACAGCTCCGCTGGCCCCAACAATTGCTATTTTCATCTTTTTAAATTGGAATAAAATGTCTTAAAATTTCAGTTATTCATATTTGCAAAAGTAGTAAATAGAGTAAGTATCAGAAATTTAATTGATGTATTTTTCAGAAGATACCGGATATGTTTAAAATGAAACATTTTGTATGGAATAAGGAATACTATTGAATGCGACCGGATTTTTTCGTAAATTTAAAAAATCAGGGATTGTAGATTTTAGATTTTAAATTGAAGATTGAGGATAAGGTAGGGGGAAACGGAAGGTGGTTGCCGGTTTACGATTGAAGATGATGTTTGATTTACAGGTGTGTAGGGAGAGCGTGTTTCTCCGGTTAAAATTTATGCAGAATGTTGGATATTTTAATGGTTGATTCCGGATTTACGGTATTAGGTGAAACAGATCCGGTAATAAATCAGCTTACCAGGTAATTTACAATTTACAATTTGAATAAGGAGGTGGAATTGTAAATGGGTGGAAATTTTGTTCAATTTGCGATACATAGACCGGGAGTTTGAATTAAAAGCCGAAGTAATGATACTGTTTTTTTATCTTTTTATTTTTTCTGTTTCTGGCTATATTCCAGGAGGACAGAAAGTAGGTCTTTGTTTTTGCTTGTTGTTGTCTGTAGTTGTTGTGTTTTCACAGGAAGCCGGAAAAATACCGGGTAAAGGCGATTTGTTGATTAATGAAATTCTCTATGAGGCTGTACCTGCCGATGCGGAGTATCTTGAACTGTATAATTCCGGCAATAAAGATATTGCGTTATGTGAAATTTATATCGGTAAAAGGGATAGAACCGGAAGTCTGATTGCTGTAAAACCGATTGTGAAATCGGAAGAGGTTTTGAAACCCGGAGCATTGGTGTGGATATGTTCTAATCCAGCGGCTATTGCAATGGCTTATTCTTATCATCATATGGAAAACTGTGTTGTGTTGCCTGCAAAACTGGCTTATGCCGATGATGGAGGTGTTGTGGTTGTGCTAAATCGGAACCGGGAGGTCATCGATGAGGTTACATACGGTAAGTTTTTGCATCATCCGATGGTTACCCAAACAAAAGGGATAGCTTTGGAAAAAGGGTGGAGTAATACCGGTATGCCAGGAAAAGGGAAATGGACTTCGGCCGGAGGGGATGCCGGAAACGGATTCGGAAGTCCGGGTATGCCTAACCGGGCCGGAAAGATTTTGTCAGAAAGAAATGACGGGGAATTTATGAAATGTGTTCCGGAAGTATTTACTCCGGATGGGGATGGATTGGAAGATGAATTAGAGATAAAAATCACGGTTCCGGACCGGGAGTTTGTATTGCAGTTGTCGGTGTATGATGTCCGGGGCAGGTGTGTCCGTAAAATAGCCGACCGTGTCCCGGTTTATTCAGGCATCGGATTTTCTTGGGATGGTACATCCGGGGACGGGTGTTTGTTGCCTGCCGGAATCTATGTGATTTACGGATGCATTGTATATTCGGATGGGGGACGGCGGGAAGTGCGTAAAGTATGCGTGCTTTCCAGATAAGTGGGTATAATTGTTCCGGTAAATAAACGGATTTGTGTTTATCCGGAGAGTCAAAATAAAAAGTTTTCCTTTATCTTTACAAGACTAAATCTTTAAAACACGATAGTATGAAGGATTCTGTTTTATTATTAACGGTATGTTGTTTGTTTTCTCTTACCGGGAAAGCTCAGGAAATGAAAGAGATAAAATTGAATGCGCCGGACAAGGACAGGGGGATACCGGTTATGAAAGCATTCGAGCAACGTAAATCGGACCGGGAATTTGCAAATAAAGAGTTGAGCTTACAGGATTTATCCGATTTGTTATGGGCAACAAACGGTATAAACCGACCGGAATCGGGAAAGCGTACGGCGCCGTCTGCCATGAATCGCCAGGATATTGATGTGTATGTTTGCCGGGCCGATGGAGCTTACCTCTACGATGCCGTGAACCGTGTTTTGAAGCCGGTGTCTCCGGATGATTTAAGATCTTTTGTGGCAGGTGGGCAGGAATGGGTAAAAACGGCTCCGGTATGTCTGGTTTTGGTATCTGATCTTTCGAAGTTCGGAGGAAAAGGAGAGCACCAAATGATGACAGGAGCTATAGATGCCGGGATTGTCTCTCAAAATATTGCGATTTTTTGTGCGGGAACCGGTTTGGTAACCGTTCCTCGTATGTCAATGGATCAGGATAAGTTGCGGGCCTCTCTTAAATTGAAAGACAGCCAGCAGCTCTTTTTGAATAATCCGGTAGGATACCCTAAATAGATTTTTGATTTACGATTTTAGATTGTTGTGAGAAAACCGGTTCTTGGGTAAGATCGGAAAATTTTAATTAGCAATGATTTTGTCATAACCAGATTCATTATTATTTACCCAATCTCCAGGTTTGTGATGAGGAAAGGTGTCTGGAATCGTAAATCAAAAATTTTAAAATTTCTTTCCGTGGTATATGTTTCTTCTTTCGATCATGCTTTTGTCCTGGGGTTTTAATCCGGCATTGTAAAAGAATATCGGTTTGTCGTGGTCGGTCAGGTACATTCGGTCTGTGATTTTAAATGCCGTATTGGCAAGTGATAAATCCGGTTGTAGATAGGGTGTCCGGATTGCAGCCATATCCAGTACGGTATGAAATGCTGCGTCCGTTGCGACCGGTTTCGTCAGGTTTTGGCTGATGGCTTCGGCTTTTTCCGGGTAAGCTGTCTGATAGGTTCCCGACATCCAAATAAATATCGGAATGTGTAATTGGTAATAAGTCGGATTCGGAGATGCGTGTAAAAACCGCTTCCGGTTGTCATCCAATAAGTCTTCCCCGTGATCGGCCGTGTAAAATAGGGCTGTGCAGTCTTCGGTTTGCTGGAGCGATTCGATCAATTGGTGTAAGAAATAATCCGTGTATAAAATACTGTTATCGTAGGCATTGATCAGTTCCTGTTTGTTGCTTACGGCCACTTTGGTCGCATTGTCGGGAAGGAATCTGGAGAATGACTGGGGATAACGTTCTTTGTAATTGAAATGAGAACCGTAGGTATGGAGTACGAAAAACAGGTTTCCCGGTAAAGAATCGAGGTAATGCCGGACGATAGGGAGCAGGTCGCCGTCAAAATGATTGTGAGTGATGAGGTTTTCTCCTCCGTCGGTGCGGATATTGTGGCGGTAGTCAGCCTGTGTTGCAAAGAAGTCTGTAAAAGAGCGGTTCGGGATTTGATTGGACAGGAATAGGGTTGTAAATCCGGCTTCTTTGAATGCTTCCAAAATGCTCTTTTGGGTATATATGACATCATAATTTTCTGCAGAGGCTGCGGATAAAATCAAAGGGACACTTTTATGTGTCGTGTTCGATTGGGTAATGGCATCCGGGAAGAAAACAAGACCGGGGGTTTTACTCAAATAGGGATTCGTTTCCCGTTCGTATCCGCAAAGATTCCAATTTCCCGCCCGGCTGGCTTCTCCCACAACCAAAACGTATATTTCCCTTTTTTGCGGATGTATGTCTTTCCGGGCCTGGAATGTAAAATTCCGGGAACTTTCGGGATATTTTTCGCTGCGGGACCATTTTTGAGCAGCAAATCCTAAGTTATATATGACATTGGCGGGATATACATCTTCATGTAGCGTGAAACGTGCTGTATTTTTGTTTATCGCTGTAAATGTCAGGCCATAGGAAATCAATATAAGGAAGGCTCCGCTTATGATCATTTTTTTCCGAAACGGTGACGGAAGGTATACTTTGCGTTTGCAGGCTACGGCGGCAATGGCTGTCGTCGGAAGGTATAACAAACATACGATCACGACCGCCGGCCAGATGTTGTCTAGTAATTCGGAAGCTTCGCTGACATTTGTTGTTACCAGATTGAGAAACATATCTACTGCTATGACGGCCTCTCCGAATAGATAGAACAGTACAAGCTGAAAAGCATGTAAAAACAACAGCGGGAATAGAAAAAGCTGCACTTTTCCCGTATTTTTGGATAAAGAAAGCAGAAAAATGTAAAGTCCGAACGGGAAAGTAATGAGTACGACCTTCCCCATAAAGGAAAACGGTTCGGTAAATATAAGGCATACGCTCGGTATGAGGCTCATACCGACATAAAACCAGAATAACCGATAGGGATTAGAAAAAAATAATTTGAAAAAGCGATACATATTGTTGTTAAAATCTAGAATGCTTCGTTAATACTGAAGTAAAAAGCGGTCTGACCTTTTCCGATACCGTAATCGAGTCGGACATTGACTCTGTTTTTGAATTCCCAGCGATAGCCGAGTCCGTATGTTGGCAAGGTATGACTCCATTTGAATTTTTTCACTTCGGGAAAAATATTTCCGGCTCCGCCCCAAACGGCGATACCGTGACGGTTGTATATTTTTTGGCGTAATTCTACCTGTGCCTGAATCAAATCGTTGTCCCGGTACTGACCTTCGTAATAACCTCTCATCTGATAGGGACCACCCATCAGGGCAACCATGCTCCAGGGGGTATCGCCATAGTTGAATATCCCCTGAAGGTCGGAGGCTAAGATTGCTCCTTTCCACAATTTAGCGTAATGACGGGCAACAATTTCCGTACGTTTGAAAGAGTATTTGTTTCCCAGAAAAGAAGGGAAGAACAATTGCTCCAGTTTGACGAAAGAACCGGAATAGGGATTGGGAATGAAATCCCGGGAATCGTAAGAGATGAGCAGTCCTCCGCCGAAAGTGCTGATGTCGCTTCGTTCTCCGTTTAGGAAACTGATATTATTGAAATCTTTTCCATTGACGTGTCGGTACATACCTGTAATTCCGACGTAGGTGTTGGTTGCGATCTTTCTTAAGAAATCCAATTTGACCTGTACTTCTTTTCTTTTGTATTCTGTGTAGTGGTGCTCCTGCCTGCCGTTTTCATATCCGATTCCCCAATATTTACTGGGAAATGAAAAGAAATATATATTTGCATCCAGCCGATAGTTTGCATGGGGAAAAATTGTATTGCCCCGTACTCCCAACAGGTAAAATCCGGTAGTGGTAATGTCACCGTACAACGATACATTGGAAGGTGATATCGACAGATCGGTTGGGTCTATGCGGTACAATCCCGATGCAACAAGTCCTAAGCCCAATTTTACGTCACTGGCAAAGTGCGGACCTCCGATGATGGAAAAATCGAATTTTTTTTCTTTTGTCGTTTCGTTTGATTCCTGAAAATATTTATATATGCGGTGAAAGATATTTTGTTTTTTTAAGGTATCCTGGTATTGAATGATCAGGCTATCCTGAGTTTGTTCATTGCCCTGACAAATTCCCTGAAAGGAGAACAGATTAAAAATGAATGCAATATAAATGCTACGTGTTGACATTTTTTGTTGACGATTTACTGTGTCTAGCACACATTTTGCTGTAAAAAAAATATTATTGTGTATTCACTCATACGCAATAATGATGCCAATGTTTAATTTTTTGTAATCAATTTTAAAGATGGGGCGTTTTTTCCTTCTTCTATCTTTTATTTGCTGTGTTTGTATCGGAAGAGCACAGGTAGGCCAGAAGGTATGCCCGATTACGATTTATGATGCTTATAATAAACCGCTTCAATTGCCGTTTCTGGGAGAGAAGCATTTGCTGTTGTTTTACGTAGACCCCGATCATCCGAGTCAGAACAGGGTATTGCGGAATTATTTCAGAAAACATCCTTTTACCGATGAAAATATTGAATCGTATGGTATTATTAATTTGAAAGATGCTCCTTTGCTGGCTAATTCTTTGTTGCGTTTTATGATCCGAAAGGAGATCGCAGGAACACAGGCCTATGTATACAATGATCCGGATCACACCGTGAGCCGGGCCTGGAAATTGGGAGATGTCAATAATAAATTTGTCGTGTTGTGGATCAATAAAGAGTGTACGATTGAATTTTTTAAGGCCGGAGAACTAACGGAAGATGAAATTGTACAGTTGAAAGGCCTGATATGTAAATACCGGAAAAAGAACCCTGTTCCTGTAAAGCCGGCCCGGGAAGAGAGCAGGGATACTGCGGCAAATTGAAATAAAACCCGGGAAAGAATTTCAGCTACAGTTATTCTTCTTTCTCCGGGCTTCTTTTTTTCGGGGGAAAAATAGGAAATAACAAGTGCAGGCTTGATATGACCTTGTGCTTTTGTCCCGAAAGCTACAAATCCGTATTTGGCAGGTCTTCTGACTTACTTCCGGAATAAGACGCCTTCCCGTTTGATAACAGTGGCAGAGAATGTCTTTCCTTGAGGAAGCTTACAGCAGCGGGTACTGTCCGGGAATTTCACCCGGTTCCCTTTTCATTCATCTCTAAAGACTTGGAGACAAACACCAAATACTATAGGCAAAGATATGAAGTTAAAATTAAAAAGGAAATATTTTGAAATATTTCCTTTTTAAATTTTATGATCCGGAAGAATAATTACTGTTAGTACGGTAAGATTTCATCCAGTTCCTGAGCTAATTTCTCTGACTTTTGATATAATTCATCGCGATACACCTTTTTAGCTGCTTTAAGAGCGTCGGCTGCATTGGTTTTTACCATTACTTGCACTTCCACGACGCCGTTTCCTTTTTCACGGTATATTTCCAATACAGGAAATACTCCCTTTAAAGAGGCGGATACCAGGTTTTTATTGGTAGAAACAAACTCGTCGATCGTTTCGATATCGTCTTCACCGTAGTTGGTGGTAGAAAGTTTACTTTTTACAAGACCCGAAAGTGTGGTATTGATGTGTTCTGCAATTTCCATCCGGGCGCGGTCGTCAGCGATTTTTTTAGCGGCAGAATAATTACCGCCCGTTGCTTTATGTGTACCGGTAAAGTATAATTTTTCACCTTTGTTATCCTTGTCGAGTTCGGCATAACGGCTGTCCTGGATTTGTCTTTCCATCGGAAGCTTACCGGGCATAACTTTCCAGCCTTCTTTTTCTAATTTCTTAGCTGTTTTACGACAGTCTTTTTCTACTTTACTTTTCAGGTCTTTTTTCAGTTTTTTATTACTGGTTTGTGCTTCAACTGCTGAACAGGCAAATACCAATGCCAATGAGCATACTAATACTTTTACAATAGTTTTCATAGTCGATAATTTGAGTTATTTGTTACCAATTTGCTTTAAAAGGAAGGGAAAAATCAATACGTTTGGAAATTCCTTCCGTATTTTTGATTTCCAGATGGCCTTTTAATAGATTCATCCTGTTGTTTTGTTTCTCTAATAATTCTACCTCACCGTTATAATCGATATTAACCGTTTGTGTACCTTTGGAAACAGTCTGATTTAAATTGTCAATAAATAACGGCATGCTTAATCCCGGAACATTTAAGGTAATGTTGTCGATGGTATAAGCTGCTTTGGATTCGAGGTTTATGCGAATACTAATGTTGGTTAAGGTAGAGTCGGTCTTCGTTTCCGCTGTCAGGTAGACGTCTTTGCTTAAAATTACTTTTACTTTATCCTGTTCGGGATCGATATAAAATGTTTGGGATAAGTTTTTGTTTCCCAATTTGAAAGTTATTGTAGCAAAGTTTTCTTCTGTCGGATCACAGGTTTCGGAATTATAATGGATATTCCAGTGGTCTTCTTCTGCTTCCGGTCTTATTTGTGTCAATGTTGCTGATTTTACGACAGGCCGTTGTGAAACTTTTATGGCTTTTCCTCTCAATTGCAGGTCAAGACAATAACACCCCAGTTTGTTGGAAATTTCGTGAATAGAGATTTCATTGTATAGTTGTCTGTAATTGCGTTGTAAGTTTCTGGCAGCCTCTTTTCTGACATCGTCGAAAAAATACCGGATGAGGCTGTTGAGGTCTGTGACGGCTTTATCGATCTGCGCGACAGAGGTGATGTTCTCATATTGTTCTTCCAGTGTATTGTATTTTTCATTCATTTCGTTGTCTTTGCGCTGGAATTCATGAACGAGTTTTTTCAGTTCGAGACTCGGGAACGGATATTTTACACAATACAGGTAGGATATTTCTTTTGTTTTTTTATCCTCTCTTTTTTCCCAATAAGCTTCTTCTATTTTAGATTCGGAAATTCCTGTCAGATAAGGCAGGTTGGCAGATTGGGTCTGAGCTGTGTAGGTGTATGAGTCCAGGAAATTGACGATGCCGCTGTTGACAGACTCCTGGTTGATCGTACTTTCACTGGAGGATTTTACATTTTGAGCTACAGCATCGATGACGTATTTACGGATGTTATCCATACATTCGTTTTTCGCCCTTTCTATATTGTCTGCAATGGCAGAGGTGACGATGTAGTCTTTTTGGGTTGTATTTACCCATACCGGTGTTTTTTTGGCACTTTTCTGAACAACTTTCAATTGTGCTGTACAAGGAAGTATTCCGATAAAAAGAAGCAGTGATAAAACGCGTATATGTTTCATAGTAGTTCGGTTTTTGAGTTGTTGTTTGTCAACAATCGGGTATTATTTGAATCTTTCCAGAAACCATTTGCTGACCTGTTTTTCCATGTCTGAGGAAGAAGTTCTCGTGTAATTTTCTCCTGCTTTTTTAGCTGCTTCTATACGTAGTTTCTCTAGCATGACCTGGTTCTCCTGCGCTTTTTGCTGAGCTTCTTTTTCAGCTTCCAGTTGTTGCATTTCCCGTTCTAATTCCGCTTTCTCTTTTTCGTCAGCCTTTTGTTTTATTGCATCGATCATCTCGGTTGCTTTTGCAAAACAGTTGCTGGATGGATCTATACGGATGAGTTCGTTCAATGCGCCTTCAAGGTCGTGCTGTGCTAATTTGGCTTTTGCATTTTGAAGAAACGCCGTTCCGTCTTTGTCGATTTTCTTCATGTAAATGGCAACCATCTGATCGGCAATAGCCGGATATTCGTCCACGCTTTCAGGAACGGAGGCCAGTACGGCCAGGGCCTGATCGTATTCTGTACGGTCTGCCAGTGATTTGGCTTTGGCTGTCAAAGCCGGTATCCGGGTCGTATAGTAATCGATGATTTTTTTCCGGCATTGGTTCATAAAATTCCGAATGGCCGGACTACGAGGGTTCAGATTGTTGAAAGCCATTGTGATAGCCCGGTTTTCTGCTTTGTCGATCCCTTTCAGAGGTACGGCAATTTCGTTGATGATTGTCCCTTCCAAAACATTAACCACGATCAGGGATACTTCCAGGCTTACTACATATTGAGCCGGGATAGTGCCTGTCACTTGTTTGTCGGTTGTTATGACATTGGCTGTCAGAGCAATCTCACCGGAGATCGAACCGAAACCGTTTTGTGTGGTGATTTGGATTAATTTATGCTCCAGGGCCTTTTTGGCATAATCCGGCAAATCCAGTCCGTCAGGAACTACAGGAGTTACGGCTACCATTTCTTTGGCACTCAGAACTTCTTGTCCCTGACTGTAGAATGAGCAAAGAAGCAGGATGGCTATACCGTATAAAAATTTCCTCATGACTTTGTAATTTTATTGTTGACTACCTTCGATAATGATGTAAGCCTGACCTAAACCTTTGGTCGATAATTTGGCTTTAATGTTGTACTTGGTCCGCAGTGCTTTCCGAAGCTCGTTGGCCCAATTGCGGGTATCCAGGGCACGTCCGTTGGCATTGACCATCGGTATGCGTACCTGTTCGAATTTCATTCTGTTTTCGGTAACGTCGGAAGTCGAAAAACGGCCGCTTACCGTGTTCTGTGCCATCCAGTCTTCGATCAGGAAACTAAGCTCATCTCCGTCAAATTCCGATTCGAAATTGACGTCCGAATCATTGGTTCGTTTACACTCCAGAGACACTTCCCGTCCGTTTTCGAATAAATCGTCGAAATGTGCCTGTAACTGGCTGTTGAATTGATCGATGTGACCGATGATTGCTTCTTCCAGTAAAACCGGTAGTTCGACACTGAAAGAGGGTTCTCCTGTACCGGAAGCTGCAGCAATTTGTTTGTTTGTATAGGCATCGATACCTTGTAAATTAAATGTCAATGTATGTTGGGGGCCTTTCTTGTTGACAGTCCACATCAGTTGCATCCAGATATCGGCTTTTGCGACTTTGCGTAATTTGTCGATCGGCGATTCGGCTATACCTCCCTGGTCTGTCATGGAAACGCTTTCTTCAGCGGCCTCTGTATCCAATGCTTTTAAACAATCGGCAAGAACTTTCAGGTTGAAACCCCGCTCGCTCATCATTTCACCTATTTTACTGATAGCCAGAGTTAAATCCGGATTTTTCAACAATGCGGCTTTGTAGTCTGAAATGGTGCTTTTGCTGCCCATATCGTCGTATTCTTTTACAAATCCGTTCTGATAGCACCAAACGTCGCTCGGAACAACCATGATTGTCGGTTTCTTTGCCTGACAAAAGCCCGTTAAGGTGAATACACACAAAAAGATGATATTGATAAATGTCTTTTTCATAGTTCTAAGTTTAAAATCCCGCATCTAATCTTTTTACAATTCCTTTTTCTTCCAGATATTTTCTTAAATCGTTGTATTGTACCGTTACGACAACACCGACTTTATATTCTTTTTTCCCGACTTTCATGATATCTCCTGCGGCGATGGCCCCGTTATTCGTCAATGTTACGAAACGCATATAGTCGCCGCCATTGGTTTGGAAAAAGGATTTGAAGAAATCAGCATTTTGTTTTTCGATTTCTGCGTTTTGCACCAACGGCTTTTTGCCCGGAATCCGTTCTTTAGCCGGAACCCCTTTAAAAATAACTCCATGAACGGCATTTTTACGGGCCTGGTTTGTGGCAATCGTCGGATTTTTAGAAAAACTCCACACTTTTACCAAGCAAGTTCCTTGTATCCCTACATTTACAGCTTCTAATTCGTAACGCCAGTTTTCCGTATCCTGGTCTGCTAACCTTTGTTTCTTTTTTTGAGAAAAAGCAATAATGGGTAAAATCGTTAGAATAAGTATGAGTACGCCTTTCATAGTTTTTAAATTTTATTTGTCTGTTGAATATTTTTCGCAAATTAAATTACCGTTGTCCTCTTTTTTTCCTGAAAACAACACTGTTGAATCGATTTCTGTTTTTATAATAAAACAATTATCTAGCTTACACTTTCTACAAATATAGGTATATATTTTCAAAAAAAACAAAAAAAATGAGAATTATATGATGGATAGGCTTGAACGACAGAGGGACAGGATTGTCCTGGAAAAGAAGTCAAACCGATGGTTAAACCGGACCTGTTGAGATTTTTGATGGGTTTTGCAACTTCCTTCGCGGAGCGGTCTGAAATTTACATTTCTCTTTTTGATTTTTATCGTTTAGGTATAAAAAGAAGAGACTGTAGTAAAAACTACAGCCTCTTTGTATCGGAATAACAATGAATTATTCGTTGGTACTGCTTTTCGATTTTTCCTGGCGTTTACGTTCGTTCTCGTCCAGATAAATCTTTCTCAACCGCATGGCATGTGGCGTGACTTCTACGTATTCATCTTCCTGAATGTATTCGAGGGCTTCCTCCAGGCTGAATTTGATAGGGGGAGCGATATTTGTTTTTTCGTCAGAACCGCTTGCACGCATGTTTGTCAGTTTCTTGGATTTACATACATTGATGACAATGTCGTCGGGACGGGTGCTTTCCCCGATTACCTGCCCGGCATAAACTGTTTCTCCCGGTTCGATAAAGAATTTTCCCCGGTCCTGTAATTTATTGATGGCATAGGCGAATGAATCACCGGTTTCCATGGCTATCAGAGAACCGTTTATGCGCATTTCGATGTCTCCCTTGTAAGGCTCGAATCCTTTTAAGCGGTGTGCAATAACGGCTTCTCCTGCGGAAGCAGTCAATAAGTTACTGCGTAAACCGATAATACCCCGGGAAGGGATATCGAAGTCCAGATGTACCCGGTCTTCACGGGTTTGCATATTGTTCAGCGTGCCTTTTCGTTTTGTCACCATTTCGATGGATTTCCCGGAATATTCTTCCGGAATATCGATTGTCAGTTCTTCAACTGGCTCGCATTTTTTGCCGTCAATTTCTTTAATGATTACTTTCGGCTGGCCGACTTGCAGCTCATAGCCTTCCCGGCGCATGGTTTCGATCAATACGCTTAAATGAAGTACGCCCCGTCCGAAAACGACGAAAGAATCGGCACTGGTGCCCGGCTGTACGCGGAGGGCCAGATTTTTTTCCAGTTCTTTATCCAGTCGCTCTTTGAGGTGGCGGGAAGTGACATATTTACCGTCTTTACCGAAGAACGGCGAGTTGTTGATTGTAAACAACATACTCATCGTCGGTTCGTCTATTGCAATCGGAGGGAGTGCTTCCGGGTTTTCATAATCAGCAATCGTATCTCCGATCTCGAAACCTTCAATCCCGACGATAGCGCAAATTTCTCCGGCTTTTACTTCCTCTGCTTTTTGTTTTTCCAAGCCTTCGAACAGCATCAGGTCTTTGATACGGCTTTTTTCCTGAGAGCCGTCACGCTTACAAAGAGTGATAGCTTGTCCGGCTTTTAAAGTTCCCCGCGTTAATTTGCCGACGGCGATCCGGCCGATGTAAGAGGAATACTCCAAAGAAGTGATCAACATCTGAGCTGTTCCTTCTGCAGCCTGAGGGGCGGGTATATTTTCGATAATGGCGTCCAGTAACGGGGTGATATCTGTCGTTTGATGTTTCCAGTCCGTCGACATCCAGCCTTGCTTGGCACTTCCGTATATGGTCACAAAATCCAATTGTTCTTCTGTAGCTCCCAGGGAGAACATGAGGTCGAATACTTCTTCCTGGACTTCCTCCGGGCGGCAATTGGGTTTATCTACTTTATTAACGACGACAATTGCTTTTTTACCCAGGTTCAGGGCTTTTTGCAATACGAAGCGGGTTTGCGGCATGGTGCCTTCAAAAGCATCTACCAATAAAATTACTCCGTCGGCCATGTTCAATACCCGTTCAACTTCTCCGCCAAAATCCGAGTGCCCCGGGGTATCAATAATATTTATTTTATAGTCTTTGTATCGGACTGATACGTTTTTAGAAAGAATTGTGATACCTCTTTCGCGTTCGAGGTCGTTATTGTCGAGGATCAGGTCACCTCCTTGTTTTTCGTTTTCTCTGAATAGTTTGCCTTGCAGGATCATTTTATCCACCAAGGTCGTTTTACCATGGTCGACGTGCGCGATAATGGCAATGTTCCTTAAATTCTGCATTTTGTATTTATAAAATTAGGGTCGCAAAGTTACAATAAAAAGAGAAGAAAACGAAACCCTGAAAGTGAAAAATCGCTTTCAATCAATATTTTCGCGTCATTTACGGATATCCAACGTTTTCGGTTTTTAATTGGGAAAAATTTAGTATACTTGTAGATAATTTGTAATATTTTTGAGAATGAATAGTAAAATTATCGTACCGGTGTGTCTTTTCGGGACAGCTAATTTGGTGTCATTTACAACTATGGCAGCCGAAAAGGAAAAGCCAATTCCGAATATCGTGTTTATCATAGCTGACGATCTGGGTTACGGGGATGTCAGTTGTTACGGGCAGCAAAAATTCGAGACACCCAATATCGATCGTTTGGCACAGGAAGGGATGCGGTTTACTCAGTGTTATTCAGGAACTACGGTCAGTGCTCCTTCCCGGGCTTGTTTGGTTTCCGGTTTGCATTCCGGACATGCTCCGATCCGGGGAAATAAAGAGGTGGAGCCGGAAGGACAGGCTGCTTTACCTGCAAATATGGAATCTATTTTCAGAATATTTAAGAATGCAGGATATGCTACCGGGGCTTTCGGAAAATGGGGATTGGGTTCTCCCGGTTCTGTGGGCGATCCGAACCGCCAGGGTATAGATGAGTTTTTCGGATTTAATTGTCAGTTGCTGGCGCATAATTATTATGCCGATCATTTGTGGCATAACCAGGAAAGGGTGGAGTTGCCGGGAAATAATGACGGTGGGTTCGGAGTGTATACCCAGGATACGATTCATCAGATGGCTTTGAGGTTTATCGATGAGAATCAGGATAAACCGTTTTTTTTATTTCTGCCTTATGTCATACCTCATGCGGAATTGATTGTTCCGGAAGACAGTATTATACAGAAATTCAGAGGCTTGTATCCGGAAACTCCATACAAGGGATGTGATGAGGGATGCGCTGCTTTTCGCAAGGGAGGATATTGTTCTCAGACAGAACCTCATGCAACGTTTGCAGCCATGATATACCGATTGGATGTATATGTAGGACAAGTGGTTGACAAGTTGAAAGAGCTCGGATTGTATGAGCATACGATTATCGTGTTTACCAGCGATAACGGACCCCATAAAGAGGGAGGGGCCGACCCTGATTTTTTCAATAGTAACGGTGGATTCCGCGGATATAAACGGGATGTGTACGAAGGAGGTATCCGGGTGCCGTTTATTACGGTTTGGCCGGGTGTCGTGGAGCAGGGGGAAACGGATTTTATGTGCTCTTTTTGGGATATGATGCCCACTTTTGCCGAGTTGACCGGAGGTAAGGTGAAAGCGACGGACGGGATTAGTCTGATGCCTTTGCTTACCGGAAAAGGGAAACAACAGGAACACGATTATTTTTATTTTGAATTTCAGGAACTGGGAGGACGTCAGGCTGTCCGCCAGGGGGATTGGAAGTTGATACGGCTGAATGCTTCTAAGGGAGAGGCCTCAAAGTATGAATTGTATAATTTGGCTGCAGATCCTTCGGAGAAAACGGATTTATTGACGAAGTATCCCCGGAAGGTAAAGGAATTGAAAAAACGGATGGAAGAGGCTCATGTGTATGACCCGGAATGGCCTTTATTGGAAAATGAAAGAACCACTGACTGAATTTTAAATTTACGATTTACAGTTTTTCTCTTTTTCTTCTTCATCCCCGTGTATCGGAGTAAAGATCAGACGGATGGCCTGATCGTATGTAAAATAGTTCCACATCCAGTTGAGCAGAATTTCGAGACGGTTCCGGACGCCTAAAATGGAGCGTAAATGTACGGCCATCCATAAGAACCAGGCGATGAAGCCTTGTGTTTTCAGATACGGAAGGTCGGCAACGGCTTTATTTCGCCCTACGGTGGCCAGGCTGCCTTTGTCCCGGTAATGGAAAGGTGTAAGAGGTTTGTTTTGTCTTGTTTTTATTATATTGGAAGCGAGTAATTTACCTTGCTGGATAGCAACTTGGGCAACTTGCGGATGTCCGTTGGGATAGTTATCTTCGGTTTGAAGACAGATGTCGCCTATGGCATATATGTCTGTCAGGTCTTTTACCTGATTGAATTCATTACACAGAATACGTCCTCCGCGACCGACAGAGGTTAACGGAATACCTCCGAACCGGTTGGCGGTTACGCCACTGACCCAAATGACAGTTTCGGTTGGGAGTTTTTCGTTGCTTTCGAACAAGATACAGTCGTTTTCATAACCGGTAACCTTTGTGTTCAATCGTATATTTACCCCCATTTTCTGTAAGAAATGACAGGCTTTTTGCGATGCCTGTTCCGACATATTGCCGAGCAGACGGGGAGAGCCTTCTATCAGATAGATATTGAAAACCCCACCTCCCAGATCGGGGTAGTCTTTTTGGAAGATATAGCGTTTCATTTCCGTCAAGGCACCTGCAATTTCAACACCCGAGGCTCCGCCGCCGACTACAACAATGTTCAGGAGTTGTTGTCGTTTGGCCGGATCGTCCGTGATCAACGCTTTTTCCAGATTGCTCAATAGTTTTGTACGCAGGGCCATCGCTTCGACGACACTTTTCATGGGCATGACATGGGCTTTCAGGTTTTGCATCCCGAAATAATTGGTATCTGTGCCGGCGGCGATGATCAGGTAATCGTAGGAGATGACACCGATTGTTGTTTCTACCTGTTTTTTTTCCGGGAGGATTCGCTTTACTTCTGTCATCCGAAAATGAAAATCAGGAATCTGCCGGAAATCTTTGCGGAAAGGGAAAGCAATGGAACCCGGGTTTAATCCGGCCGTCGCTACCTGATATAAAAGGGGTTGAAACTGATGGTAGTTGTTACGGTCGAGTAGAACGAGCTGAAAGCGATGACGGCGTAGTTTTGCTATCAGTTTGAGGCCGCCGAAACCGCCGCCTATAATGACGATTCTGGGATGGGTGTTATCGGGGATATTGGGATTCATTGCATCTTCATTTTGAAAATAAGTATACGTTAAAAGATGCGTTCAGTTACCTAAAAAAATAACACCGGAGAAAACCGGTGTTATCTGGGTGATTTATCCGACTGTATTAGCACTTCCTAATACATTGATCAGTTTGTGCTTGTAGAGTTCTCTTAAAGAGTCGCGGGCCGGTCCGAGGTATTTTCTCGGGTCGAATTCTGCCGGTTTGGTGGCGAAGATTTCGCGGATAGCGGCAGTCATTGCCAAACGACCGTCAGAGTCGATGTTGATTTTACATACGGATGATTTGGCTGCTTCGCGCAGTTGTTCTTCCGGAATACCGATTGCATCTTTCAATGCACCGCCGTATTTGTTGATAATGGCCACTTTGTCCTGCGGAACAGAAGAAGAACCGTGGAGAACGATCGGGAAGCCCGGAATACGTTTTTCAATTTCTTGTAAAATGTCGAAGCGTAATGGAGGAGGAACCAGAATACCGTCAGCATTGCGGGTACATTGTTCCGGTTTGAATTTGTTCGCTCCGTGAGAGGTTCCGATTGAAATAGCCAATGAATCAACACCGGTTTTACTTACGAAATCTTCTACTTCTTCCGGACGGGTATAGGTATGATGTTCTGCCGATACTTCATCTTCAACACCGGCTAACACACCTAACTCACCTTCAACGGTTACATCGTGCTGGTGTGCATAGTCTACTACTTTTCTCGTTAAAGCTACGTTTTCGTCATAGGGGAAATGTGAACCGTCGATCATGACAGATGAAAATCCCATGTCGATACAGCTTTTGCAAAGTTCGAAGCTGTCACCGTGATCCAGGTGAAGAGTGATCGGAATATGCAAGCCTAATTCTTTTGCATATTCTACTGCTCCCTGGGCCATATAACGAAGAAGAGTCTGATTAGCATATTTGCGCGCACCACTGGATACCTGTAAGATCACCGGTGATTTACATTCAACGGCAGCCTGTATAATTGCCTGCATTTGCTCCATATTATTGAAGTTGAAAGCAGCAATTGCATATTTGCCTGCCATTGCTTTTTTAAACATTTCTCTGGTATTAACCAGCCCTAATTCTTTGTAGTTAACCATAGCTTGTGTATTAAATAATTGAATTTTGCATCAAAAATAGGAAATTCCTGATAAAGAATCGTATAAAATAAAGTAAAAAACTACTCACTCGTTTTCGGACAAAGCAGGGGCAAAAGGGTCCGGAATATCTCTTTTACCACTTGATTTCTTCCAGACCGTGTTCCCGGAGATATTGGTTTGTCCGGCTGAATTGATGGTTGCCGAACCAACCCCCACGGTTGGCGGAAAGGGGAGAGGGATGAACACATTTCAGAACCAGGTTGTTTTGGGTGTTGATAAAGGCACCTTTGCGTTGAGCGTATGACCCCCATAACAGGAAAACCAGATTGCTTTTGGTTGCAGCGAGCCGTTGAATAACAGCATCTGTGAATGTTTCCCAGCCTTTATTCTGATGAGAACCGGCGCAATGAGCCCTTACGGTTAAGGTTGCGTTGAGCAGTAAGACCCCCTGGTCAGCCCAGCGTTCCAGGTTGCCGGAAACGGGAACGGTCGTCCCGAGATCGTCCCGGATCTCTTTAAAAATGTTCTGTAAAGAAGGCGGCTGCTCGATGCCTTCCGGAACGGAGAAACAAAGTCCGTGAGCTTGTCCCGGGCCGTGATAAGGGTCCTGTCCCAGAATAACGACTTTGGTTTTATCTACCGGACAATGGTTGAACGCATTGAATATCAGCTTTCCGGGCGGATAGATACGTTGCGTTTTATATTCTTCTTTGACAAAAGCGATCAATTCTGCGAAATACGGTTTTTCAAACTCGTCTTTTAACAATTCTTTCCAGGATTCTTCAATCTTGACGTCCATGATTCGAAATTTACGATGTTGGATTTACGACTTAAATTGAACCTGCAAACCGGTTTTAGGATAAAGAGATGAGTCGTAAATCATAAATGATTGCACACTATTATTTTGCCTGACCTCTGATTTTCAATTCAAACATCTTCGGCCAGCGTTTGCCTGTGACATATACTGTTTTTTTTCCGGGATTCCAGGCGATACCGTTCAATACATTATCACTGTCGCCCAAATTATTCCTTTCATTCGGAGATAATATCCGGCTTAAATCGATCTCCCCCTTTATCTCACCACTTTCCGGGTCTATCAGTACGATGCGGTCCTGCATCCACACGTTTGCCCAGATCAGCCCGTCGATATATTCCAATTCGTTGAGCCGGTCTACCGGTCCGTTGTTGTCATATACTTCTGTTTCTTTTATTACATTGAAAGAAGAAGGGGCGATGTGAAATAATTTGTTACTTCCGTCGCTCATGATCAGTTTTTCTCCCATAGTTGTAATACCCCAGCCTTGTGTGTTATAGTTGAAGGTGGATTCCAGGGAAAAGCTTTTGACGTCGTAGATGAATCCTTTCCGGGAGGTCCAGGTCAATTGATATATCTTGTCTTTGTAGATGGTTATGCCTTCTCCGAAAAACTTACTGTCTATGTTTAATGTGGAAAGGATTTTTCCGGTATTCATGTCTGTCTTCCGGATACCGGATTCGCCGTATTGCCCGGTGCTTTCATATAGAAATCCGTCCTGATAGACTAAGCCTTGGGTATAAGCTTTCGGATCGTGAGTGTATGTTTTTACGACATCATAGGTATATTTACGGGGGGCTTTGTCCGGTTTTACAACAATGGTTTGCGTGCTTATGCTTCTTTTGTTATCCGGATGAAAGACCGTCACTTTAAGGGTAGAAGGACCGACTTTACTTGTCGGAACCGTAAAACTGAACGTTTGTATACCTTTTCCTGTCGTTCCGATCTGTTTCCCGTTCAGAAAGATGTGTGCCGAATCGACTTCAAACCGTTCTTTAGCTGTAAACGAGAGATTTACAGGATCGTGAAACCGGAAATTTTCTTGTTTGGCCGGAGTCTCGATTTTTATGCCGTTGACATATTTGATATTTTCTTTAGGAGTACCGGCTGGCACCGGAGGGGCAGCCGTTTTCTTTTCCGATGGATTGTTACCGCAAGAAAACAGAAGAAGTACAATACAGATAAACAGGTACGGCATACTCATTTATATTAAGTCGTGCATATTGTAATTTCAGATTTACGATTTCAGATTATATTCCCTCCGGCCCGAATTTCTGAAAAAATCCTAAATCGTAAATCTAAAATTAATATTGAATAATTTCAACTGTAAAATTATTCGATGTTCCATTCATAACCGTCTTTCGTGTCTTTTATGTTGACGCCGGCATTTTTCAGATCATCCCGGATTTTGTCGGACGTAGCCCAGTCTTTTTTTTGCTTTGCCTCTGTACGGATAGACATAACCATATCCAGAACTTTACCGAGCGCTTCATGGTCTTTGCCTATTGACTCGGTTTCTGCTTTCAGTCCGAGGATATCGAATACAAAGTCGTGGTACAGTTTTTTCAGGCGATCCAGGTTGGCCCGATTGATCTGCTCTTTTCCGGCTGCAATCGAATTGATGATGCGTACGCCTTCGAACAATTGAGAGATCAATATGGGGGTATTCAGGTCATCGCTCATCGCTTCTGTGCATTTGGTCCACAATTCTTCCACATCGACCGTATTTTGAGTAGACGGAGTCAGTTTGTTCAAAACCTCAACGGCTGCCATCAAACGTTCGTAACCTTTTTCCGCTGCTTTCAATGCTTCGTTGGAGAAATCGAGCGGGCTGCGGTAATGTGCCTGTAAGATAAAAAAGCGAACGGTCATCGGAGAATAAGCCTGCTCCAAAACGTCATTTTCGCCATTGAACAATTGGTCCAGAGTGATGAAATTCCCTAACGATTTTCCCATTTTCTGCCCGTTGATGGTTACCATATTGTTGTGCATCCAGTAACGGACAGCCTCGTGTCCGTAGGCAGCGGTACTCTGGGCGATTTCGCATTCGTGGTGAGGAAATTGCAAATCGAGTCCGCCACCGTGAATGTCGAACGTATCTCCCAGGTATTTTTGGCTCATACACGAACATTCCAGGTGCCATCCAGGGAAACCTTCACTCCATGGAGAAGGCCAGCGCATGATGTGTTCCGGAGTCGCTTTTTTCCACAATGCAAAATCGTAAGGATTGCGCTTTTCGTTTTGTCCGTCGAGTTGACGGGTGTTGGCGAACAACTCTTCTACTTTTCGTCCGGAGAGTTTTCCGTATTGGTATTTTTTATTATAAGCTTCGACATCGAAGTATATGCTGCCTTCGCTCTCGTAGGCAAAGCCATTTTCCAGAATTTTTTTTACCAACGCCTGTTGCTCGATGATATGTCCGGATGCATGTGGTTCGATGCTCGGCGGCAAGGTGTTCAACTGTTCCATATTTTTGTGGTAACGGTTGGTATAGAATTGGACAATCTCCATGGGTTCCAGCCGGTCGAGCCTGGCTTTTTTCTCGATTTTGTCTTCCCCGTCATCGCTGTCATTCGTCAGATGACCGACGTCCGTAATGTTCCGGATGTATCGCACCTTATATCCCAAATATTGCAAATACCGGAATAAGATATCGAAGGTAATGGCTGGCCGGGCATGTCCCAGATGTGCATCACCGTACACTGTCGGACCGCAGACATACAAGCCTACGAAAGGCGGATTTAACGGTTGAAACTCCTCTTTCCGGCGCGACATGGTGTTATATATCGTCAATTTCTGCTCCATGATCTTCTTTTATTTTACGATATTGAATGAGGTATGAAAAATGCATACCTTTATGTTTTTAATCAATTTGTAAAAGTAAAGAAAAAAACAGAAAGTAAAAAATCTTTTGTAATAACGGGGTTATGGAGAAATGAACACTCGTAAATTTTAGATTTACGATTTACGATTTACGATTTTTGATTGATTCATTCTGAAGAGTTGATTTCATAATTCAGCGGGTTGGCTTGTGTGTCTGATCTAAAATTCATTCAGACTTGGTGTTCGTTGATTTTTTTTTGGTATTCGGAAGGGGTTGATCCGATGAGTTTTTTAAATTGACGGATGAAGTTGGATAAATTACTGAATCCGGATTGGTAAGCAATTTCCGTAATGTTCATTTTGCCTTCGACCAAGTGTTTACATGCCATTCCGATTCTCACTTCCGTGAGAAACTGCACAAAGGTTTTTGTTGTCCGCTGTTTGAAAAATTTACAAAAGCTGTAATGAGACATGTTTACCAAAGCAGAAATCTCATTGAGGTGTATCGGGTTGTGATAATTTTTTAATACGTATTCGTAAACGGTGTTGATTTTAGAGCATTCGTCTTTTTGCTTTAGAGTGGGTGTTTGTAATAAGGAAATCATCTCCAGCTCTTTGGAAAGTGATAATTCATTCAATACCTTTAATAAATCCAATATCCGGTCGAAACCTTTCTTTTGTCCGATGTCGTTTAAGATAAGGCGGAGTTCCCCGTGATGACTGCAAGACAATTTGATCCCGTATATCGATTTATGGAGCAGTTCTTTTATACGACCGGCTTCGGGAATTGAGAACAGACCTTCTCCGAACGATTTTTCCGTAAAAAAGATGGATACGGCATCTACTTTGGGAACAGAGTTATCGTGATAGGTATCGTCGTTTTGAAATACATGTGGAATATTGGGGCCGATGATAAATATGTCTCCCGGAGAAAATCTGTACATTTTATCAGCTACAAATAGAAAACCATTGCTTTTCCGGATAATTGTCAATTGATATTCCGGATGAAAATGCAATAAAGAATAAAAATGTGGAAGTTCCCATTCTTCAATCTTCAAAGATTCTTGTTGATGTAATGTAACTTTGAAGTATAGTGAATCCATATAGTGAAATAAATGTTCAAAAACAATATTCGGCTAAATATTGCCGGTATATGTATGGTGTATACGTATACCGGCGTTTGGTGTTACACTGTTTATTGTTCTAAAGTTGTACGATATTTCATGCAATTATAAAAAATATTTTTTCAACATTGCCTTTGCAGCAGGGTTTATTTTCTTGAAGAAGTATTAAAATATTCAATGGCTTTCAGGGCATCCTGCATAAGAAATTCTGTTGAAACAGGGGCACTTACGGCCTTTTCCATCCACAGATCGGTTAGTGTACATCCTTCCCGGCAGGCTTTTTTCAGTTCTTCGGTTAAATCTGACGAAACCGAAGTTTTGTGAAGTTGGTACATGATAACATTTCCTAAAAAGTAATTGTACAGGTATAAATCCCCCGTAATATAGTGATTATAGATCGACAGGATATGCTGATCCCGGATGTGGAATATTTTTGAAAAATACGTGTTCCAAATCGTACTGCTGATATGAAGTACGGCTTCTTTCAGTTCCTGCGCAGTTGCTTCCGGATGGGCGTATAACCATTTCCAGGTTTCTATCTCGGTCAGGGTCTGTCCTCCCATTTCCAGCAGATACCAAATGGTAGCCAGATTGAGCAGGTGTTGTTTTTCATCCGGAGAGGAGGGATGCAAATCCAGTGCTTCTGCATTTTTATAGGCAAATAATTCGGCGAATGCTTCCGTGATAGCATCACAAGGTACGCCTGCCAAACGGAAATAGTCGATATTGTTTGTACAAAACACACCGCATATGCAATGACCTAATTCGTGCATGCTGACACGAAAAGCTTTATAATCCAATCCCTGCTTGCCGAACATTGTGGTCAGGAGAGCAGTATCTCCCGGCAGAGAGGGCTGAGAGGAGTAGCCTCCGGATACGACGGGGCGTACTGAGATATGCGAGCCGATAAAGTGAGCGTCTTGGGGATGGATTCCCATTTTTATAAGCAGATTCGGTAAATCTTTTCGGAAAGTTTGAGGATCCGGATAACGGGAATGCGTCAGAGAATCCAGATAGACGGCAGAAAATGCGGATTGTTCTTGAAAACCGCTGTACCAGATATCGTAAGGCCGGAGTTTTCGTCCCAATCGTTTTTCAATGATTCTACCGATTTCGGACAGAAGAGGATCTGCCAGAAAATTGCGGATCAGTGTTTCTGTTTTTTCAAGAGAGACGGAGCTTTTGTCGAAAGTGCGTTGAATTGTTGTCGTTTGGGGGGTATAACTCTGGTCCGTGAACATTTTTTCCTTCATACAAGCCAGAAGGCCGGCATAACGGTGAAGGTTTTCTGTTTCATAGTTTTTGATTTCCTTTTGTTTCCCGTTTTCCATTTTGTATAGCTTGCCTGCCGAAGGGTTCCAGCGGGTTGTTGTATCTTTAAGGAAAAGTACGGGAATGTTTCCTGTCGTTGCATTTTCAGCGATCGCGTATAACAGTTCCTGGCGGGAGGTTCCGCCGGGAGCAGTATATTCTTGTTTGATCTGATCTCTGAGACCCCGGTGGCAATGTAAAGCTATTTCGTCGGTATACAGGTATTTCCCTTTTTTATCGGTAATGCGATCTATGCTGAAAAAATAATGCTCCATATAGCGCTTGAAATGGTTGGCTTTTTCCGTAAACGGATTTGAAGAAAATCGGTCGTGCCGAAAAGCATAAGAGTCACCGAGGCAAACCATGGCCCATTTTTCCCGGGTCCATTCCCGGCAATGCCGTTGTTTCTCTGCAAAGGTGTAATAGGGAAAATTGAGTTGTACATAATGGGCGAATTTTGCAGAGTAATGGTCAGAACCGGGGAGGATACGTTGCAGGTAGTCGTCGGCCTCGAGTTTAGGGGTATCCGTATAATAATCCGATTCGTGAAAAAGGGTCGAGATTTTATACAACATGCCTTCCATGTAAGTCAGGTTGTCGATGATTCGTCTGAAATTGGAATGCAGGGTATTGCCGCTCATGAAGTACCGGAGGCAAAAATCAGCAAACTCTTGTTCCGTACCGTCGCCGGACCGCCAATTCCGGGCCAGTTGCGATACTCCTTTACGGATACGTTCTGTTTCGCTTTGTCCGTGTTGTTTTTCCAACTCTGTTTGTACTTTTTCGATGATATCGTTATTTATCGGCGATTGTGCCGGAGAAATACAGGGTAACGTCCATAGAAAAGTACATAGGCAGAAGAGATAGAAGAATGTTTTCATAGGTCTTGGCATAGTTAGTCGTTATTCGTCCAAATTTTTTAATTGTTTTTCGATCGCCAGGGAGGTCGGGGTGACGGATAATCCACCCAGTGCTGTACAACGAAGTTTTGCCGGAAGTGAACGTCCGACTTCGTCCATTGCAGCAATGACTTCATCCAGAGGAAGAACGGCATTTACGCCGGCAGTGATGAGATTTGCTGCGGTGAATCCGTTTGTTGCAGCCAGGATATTCTTACCCAGGCAAGGTACTTCTACCCGGTTTGCGACAGGATCGCAAACCATTCCGAAGATATTTTGTAGGGCGAAAGAACTGGCTTGCAGGGCTGTCCGGGCAGAGCCTCCCATTAACTGTACTATCGCGGCGGCGGCCATGCCGGAAGCTGATCCGCATTCTGCCTGACAGCCTGCGACTTCTGCGGAGAAGGTGGATCGTTGAGCGATGAGCACACCTACAATACCTGCGGCAAGTAAGGCTTTGATGCAATCTTCTTCCGTAAAGCCACAGCAGTCGGCGCTTCCTAAAATGGCTCCGGGGATTGCGGCACAGGAGCCGGCGGTTGGGGCAGCAACGATAGTACCGAAAGCGCTTTTTGTCTCCATCACGGCCATCGTATATTGGGAAATTTTATTGATCAGAGGAGCTTGTAATAGGCGGGCAGCAGCATTCTCCATTAGATGGGATTGTTGCTGAAGAATCCGGTTTTTATAAAAAGTGCCTTGTAGTCCGTTTTGGACTGCCTGACGCATTATTTTCAGAATGCCGGCCGCCATTTTCCACACTTCATCTTCTGAAATGTTACCTCTTTGGGACTCGTATTTCAAAGCCATTTCCCACAATTGAGTGTCCGGCTTCGGAAACGCATTTTCCAGTTCGGCCGCCGTATGGAAAAGGATCCGGTTTCGGCATCCGGATGTGACGGGTAATACAGGTGAGGTGTACCTGTATTTGTTGCAGTTGAATTGGCGTGTAATACAGGCAATGGTTTTTTCTTCCAATGCCTGTGAAAATTTCAGGTGGATGAGATGATCCTGATTTCGGCAATGTATGGTATGGTTTTCGAGGGAAATGTCCTGAAATATCCTGCTGTTTTTCACTTGTTCGCTGATATCGCCGGGAGTATCGGGCAGGTAAAGTAACAGTTCCCAATAGTCGCCGTAAATTTCTGCCGGAAAACCGTCAATCTCTGTGATTTGTATCATCCCTCCTCCGGTAGATAGGGCCGTCAGGCTGAAAGACGAGCTATCGCTTGTCGTTAATGAAAGCTTGTAAGTGTTGGGATGTGTCGCTTCATATTTCCGGATGTGAAATTGGATATCCAGGCCGTTTTGTGCAGCCAGGGATAATGACTTCAACAGCTCGGGCGAAGAGAGGGACAACCCCAACAATCCACCTGCCAGGCCGATATCTGAACCTTGGGTATGGTAAGTTGTGGCAAGCGAGCCGTCCGGGGTAAATTCGACCACTGCTTTTTGGATTTTTCCGCCGGCCAATTGCCTTGCCAGCTGTCCGATTCTGGCAGCGGCTGCCGTATGTGAACTCGAAGGCCCCCGCATTACCGGGCCTAAAACGTCATTAAAAATACTTACCGGTAGGTCCATCATGTCTGTGTATTTGATTTTAAACGAAACGCAGAGTTTAACAAGTCAATGGATTTAGACGTTGTTTTATAATTGAATATTGATTCCCATGCCTTGCTGACAAGCTTGGCGGTAGGCATAATTGGCAGCCGCTAAATCTTGTATCGCAATTCCGACGCTCTTGAAAACAGTAATTTCCTCCGGAGAAGTACGTCCCGGAATCCGGGACAGCAAAACTTCTCCGATTTCCCCCTTATAATGTTCCGGAGGCAACAAACCTTCGGATAAAGGTATAATAATGTCGCCGCTTTCCGAAAAACAGGAGTCTTTGTGATCGACAAAGAGTGAAGCCGACGTGAAAATATTTGTCGGTAATTCGTGCATACTCGGATTGTAGGAACCGATGGCATTGATATGTACTCCTTTTTTCAGCAATTCAAGCGGAAATAACGGTTGTTTCGAATTCGTTACGGTGCTGATAATATCGGCTTCCGGAAGGACGGACAAGTCTTCTCCCGGATATAAGCTGACCTGTCCGAGATTTTGGTAATGCCGGATAAATCTGTCGATGGCCTCTTTGTTAATATCGAAGATATAGGCTTTTTTTATATTACGGGCACAACAAACGGCTTCGAACTGGGTATATCCTTGGGCTCCGGCTCCGAAAAGCACGAATGTTTCCGAGTCTTCCCGGGAAAGGGCACGGGTGGCGACACCGCTGGCAGCTCCTGTCCGCAGGGCTGTCAGATAGGTGCCGTCTAGGATGGCTTGGGTCGTGTTGTTCTCGGGATCGATGAGAACGACAATTCCTTGTATAGTCGGATGCCCGTTTTTACCTCCCGTTTTATATTGGCTCAAAAGTTTGATGCCGACAGAGTGCAGGGAAGGCATGAGTGAAGGCTTGTAAAAAAGCGTAAGCTCGTTTTCCCCGAAATCCGTTATTGTCCGTAAAGGCATATTTACATTTTTAGCCGATAAATCGCAGAATGCCGTTGCAATGGTATTTATCGCTTCTTTCATAGATACCAGGTTTTTAATATCTTCGGAAGAAAGAATTTTTATCGTATTCATGAGTTTTATGTAACCTAAAATAATTATTGATACATTTTAAAGTTTCAATCGCCGTTGTTTTATGTGACGGTCAAAATAATGGAATAGATGAATGACTTGCTATTCCGGAAATCATTTTATTCTTTAAAATGGATCGGATTCCATATATATTCCATCAGTTGATAGCCGACAGGGTCGAATGTTTTCAATTGTTCTTTGCGGAACGGATAATAATCATTTTCCCCGAAGTAAGCTTCTGTAATTTCGGAGAAATATTCTTTCTCGTTATCCATAGCGTAAGCTTTTTGCTTGACGATTTCGTTTCCGGTATTGTAATCGACCAGGTCGTAAATGTGAGAATTTTGGGCCTGTTCAAAGGCCGATGTTATCAATATACCGTCTTTATAAGCATTCAATTGATACATGTGGGCCAATTCGTGTAAAATCATCATGGGTTGGTTGGCTTTACACCATTTGATAAAATTTTCCATGTTGGAAATTTCTATACAGTTGTATTTTTCAGGTAATCTGCCGTTATCGATGAGCCAGCCTCTGTCGGGGTGGTATTCGGCAGCCCCTCCGATTGTTGATCCGGAACCGATTTCCATCCATATCTTGCGGCGTTTAAAGAAATCGGTAAATTCCCTGGGGACAAGCCGGTTGATTTCTTCCAATTTTGATTGCAGGAAAGGAAGGGCTTCGGCAGTTAAAGGGTTGTTTTCATGTGTCTTCAAAACCATAACATCATATCCGTTTATTTGATAACGATTGTATTGTTTTATGGCTCTTTCTCCCCAGAAATATTCCATTAAGGCGAATCCCTTGGGATCGAATTGCTGCAAATCATGATAATCGCAGGGGTATCCGTTGTTTTTTCCCCAGTAGGTTTCGGATAACTCGGCAAAATAACCGATAGGGTCGGAGAATGTCAAACCGTTTTCTGGTATATTTGTATAAATACCCGATTCGACGGCTTCCCGATAGGCTTCTTCGATTTTATCCGTATACGCGGACAGGTAACGATGCTGGTATTGCCGCGCCAGGAAATGAAGGAGAAGGGAAGGTTGTTTTTGCAACGATGTCTGATAGTATTGAAGCAAATCGTTGAAAATAATCGTATCTGCTTTTTCCGTATCGTCTGATAAATATTCTATCAGGGGCTTGTCCTTTGCATCCCGGATGACGAAGGTGATTTTTTTCATTTTGAGAAGGGCAGGCTCGGGGATAATGCTGCCCAGTTCATCCAGATTTTTGGATAAATAGCGATATGCATTGTCTGTTTCGCTGTTCCAGGTAAAATCCGTTGCGATTTTCAGTGTAAATCCGAATACTTGGGCGACGGTATTTCCGGAAGGGGGAGTCGAGGGCTCCGGGCCGGATTCAGAATCTTTGTCGCATCCCATCAAATTCCAGCAAACCAGGAAGTTTAAAAGTAGAAATATAGCTCTCATAATTTTTCAAATTTGGTTCGGTTGTTTTATAATTTATTTCCTGAATATCAATAAGTTTAATAGGTGTATACCCCCGTATTGGGATTTTGATCTTCGGGCAGAATACCTTTGTTGACATCCAGTTCGCTTCGTGGAATCTGAAAAATAAATTTCCAGGAATTAGCCGGAAAATTTTTCAGACTTTGATGATCTCCTTCTCTGACAAGAGATTTTTGGTTTCTGAGCAAATCGAACAGACTGAATCCTTCCGCCCACAATTCTTTTCTTCTTTCCAGTAATATCAATTCGATGAGTTCGTTACCTTTTCGGTCGGTTTTTCGGGCATTGGGGTCCCGTTTGGCCTGTAATTCATATAGCAGGTCCTGGGCATGGGTTTCGTCCCCGTCTTTGGCGGAAGCTTCTGCTTCTATCAACAGCATTTCTGAGGAGCGCATCAGGACCATGTGTCCGATATTCAGTGTAGCCGGCTCTCTGAATTTCCGGTTGCCGAGCAGGCTTCCTACCGGTGTAATCAATGTTCCGCGCACATCCGTATCGGAGTATTTTTCCACCAGCTTATCGTTTATCCTGAAACTTTTTTGATCGCCTCTTTCAAAATCCAATATGGAAAAGGTGCTCCCCCATCCGACATTCTCGGTAGACGTTTGATGTATACCCCAAATCCATTCGGGATTGCTCATGTTGTTGAAACCCTCCGTCCATTGTTCGGCGCTCATCAGCGGATAACCTGCCCGGGCCTGTTGGGCCATTGCGGCTGCTTCATGCCACCTTCCCATGGTTAAGTATACCCGGGCCAGTATACCGGCGGCTACATTCGCATTGATATAGTATTTACTTTCTCTTTGAGTCGGTAAGGACAGTACGGCTTTTTCCAGATCGGTCGTGATGACTTTATAGATTTTTTCGACAGAGGCTCTGGGGTTGTTTTCCGCATTCCCTTTGGCCGGAGTGGTATAGAGAGGAACACCAGGCATCTGTTTGGCAATTGTATAAGTCTGCTGGTATAATTGTATCAGGTGAAAGTAAGCAAATGCTCGGAGTGCCCGGGCTTCTCCGGCAATGGCTTCTTTTTCACTGACCGGTCCTTCTGCATCATCGATGTAAAATAAAATGTTGTTGCAGTTATTGATAATAATGTAATAAAAGCGCCAGAAGTGATCGGTTTTGAATTCGGTTTCACTACCGGTATGCCAGTAGTCGTAGTCATACCAGTACCAGGTGCCCGGTTGCATCGTAATGTCAGTGCCCATGACGTCGAATGTGAGGAGGTTGGTATGGAGTCCGCAGCAATCCATCCGGACATGAGGAGTACATCCCCAGGAACGCATGTATTTGTATATACCGTAAAGAACTCCTCTTGTGGAAGCCGTTGTTTTGTAAATCAGCTTGTCGCCCAGATCTGTGCTCGATTTGGTCTCCAGAAAGTCCTGCGAACAGGAAAAGAGACTCATACAGAGAAACAGATACGCTGTAATTCGGATGTTATTCTTTGTTTTCATGATCTTTCATTAAATAAATACGCTACAATAAATTAATGATACATTTCGGATGGGTTTTCTTTATCCGTTTCCGTTGAAAATCCGGATACCGGTTTGTTAAAAAGTCAGATCCAGTCCGAAAGAAATTTTTCTCATGGTCGTCAGCCGGTTGCTGGCGACACCGGAAATATCCGTTTCCGGGTCCATGCCTTTGTGTTTGCTCCAGGTAAACAGGTTGTCTCCTTTGAAATATATGCGTAAAGATTTCAGGTTAAATCTTTCCATCAATTTTGCCGGCAAACGATAACCGAAAGTGATATTTTTTACCCGTACATAGGAAGCATCATACAGGAAGCGGGTGGACGTGCTGTTCCAATTGTTGGAATAGGTTGTAGCCCGTGGTACGTTGGTATGACGGTTGTCGGGGGTCCAGCGGTTCAGCAGGTCTTTGCTCCAGTTGTAACCGATATTGCTTCCCGTATGCATGATGGAGGCGTAGTCGCTGTCATAGACTTGTCCGCCTATGCTGTAATACAGGAAAACGGAAAGGTCGAAATTCCGGTAGTAGAAATTATTGGTAAATCCACCGAAAACTTTCGGAAGGGCTGATTTTTGATAATGGCGGGTAGCATCGCTGTAATTGGTTACTTTTACCTTTCCTGCCACTACTTTTTCACCGTTTGCATTCGTGATGTATTGGTTGTTGGCATCCCGGTCGTATACATCCTGCCAGAAGTAACCGTCTCCGGTGTCCGGGTCTACGCCGGCCCATTCGGGCATAAAGAAATCGTATACAGATTTACCTACCTTCCATTTGTGTAATCCGTTTACCTTTTCTTCCATCGGTAGTTTGAGAATTTTATTCCGGTAATGGGAAAGATTGAAATCGGTTTCCCAACGGAAGTCTTTTGTAAGGATGTTTACAGAGTTGATTTGTAATTCTATACCCCGGTTTCTCACGTCTCCGATATTGTCTTTGATACTTCCGACACCGGTAGAAGGGGGCAGGTCTCTCCAAAAGAGCAGATTTTTGGTTGTTCTGTCATACCACTCGAATGAGAAATCAATGCGATTCCAGAGGCGGGCGTCCAGACCGATGTTAATTTGGTAGTTGCTTTCCCATCGTAGATTGGGAGTAGGTAGTGAACCGACCAGGTAGCCGGGATGGTCGTAATCGTTCCAGCCGGAAGTGTACGTGCCCTGATAACCGTACAGGGAGCCGATATTGTCATTTCCCTGTGAACCGTAACTGGCTTTTAATTTGAGGTTGTTGATCCAGGAAACATTTTTCAGGAATTCTTCGTTCGAGATTCGCCAGGAGGCGCCTACAGACCAGAAGTTACCCCATCTTTGGTCTTTGCTGAAGCGGGAAGAACCGTCGGTGCGGAAACTACCGGAGAGATAGTATTTGTTCATAAAGTCGTACTCGATTTTACTCAGCCAGCTTTCCAGTCTCAGGTTGTCTTCGGAAGAAGAAGCGTTCAATAGCGTAGCTGCTGCATTCAGTTCATAAATGCCGCCCATGGGGAAGCGTTCTTTTTCTCCTGAAAGGAAATTCGAACGGCTGGAATAGGCTTCGTGGCCGGCCAGTATGTTGATGTGATGCTGGTTGAATTGTTTGTCCCAAGTCAAAAGCGTGTTGAATGTGTAGACGAAAAACCGGTTTCTGCTTCTGGAAGATTTGCCTTCTGTCTGGGCGGACCAGCCGTACAGGTTATTGTAGTAATCATAACCGCTGCCGATGGAATAATCGACACCTAAGGTTGTTTTGAATTGTATGTTGTACGGAAGGTTTATACCAGCCTGAAGACGTGCGGTGACGTTGTCGAGTTCGGAATACCTTTGGTCGTATTGGGCTTCTCCCAAAGGGTTGGTATTGGGCCAGGCTGTTGTCGGTCGGTAGGAACCGAAATCGAGTATCCTGTTGCCGTTTTCATCTGTTCTGTATGTTTGTTTTTCCTTGTCCCATTCATAAATCGGATAGATATCCGGTACTTCGCGGACGAATCGGATGACCCGGCTTTGATCCGGAGAGTTATATAAGGAATGTGCAAGGGAGGTGTTTAAACCCACTTCAAACCATTCCCTGATTTTTGTATTGACATTTACACGTCCTGAATAACGCTTGAATTCGGATACTGTCAGAGAGCCTTTATCGTCTAAATATCCCAGAGAGATAAAATAATCGGTTGTCTTGGTAGAGCCGCTGACATCTGCGTTCATCTCCATGCGGAGGCGGTTTTTAAACAGGGCGTCTTTCCAACTGTTACCTTTCCACAGGTATTGACTTCCCGGAACAAGTTTACCGTCAATACCGACAGGTGTGTTGTTGTCATAGGCATTTATACGTAAATAGTTGGTCAGATTTTCTGTGGCGTATGAAGCCGCAGCGTAGGAACTGACACCGTTGCCGTTGTCCAGATATCCGTTGCGGATGGCTTCCCAGGCCATTTCGTGGTATTGCCGCGGAGAAAGAACCTCCGGCAAGTCTACTGCCAATTGAGAAAAACCGAAGCTGGAACGGAAATTGAATTGCGGTTTTTCCGTTTTTCCTTTTTTGGTTGTAATCAGTACCACGCCGCTGGCAGCACGTGAACCGTATAAGGCAGTGGCAGACGCATCCTTTAAAATGGTGATGGTTTCGATGTCGTTGGGGTTGATGGCGTTGACGTATCCTCCGTAGGGAGTTCCGTCGACAACATATAAAGGTGAGCTGACTCCGTTGATTGAACTGATACCCCGTATCCTTATGGTTGCGTCGCTTCCCGGCTGTCCGTCGCTGTCGATAACCTGTACGCCTGATCCTGCTCCTTGCAGGAGTTGGGAAATGTTGGATACCTGTAACTTTTCGATTTTTTTGTTATCAATAACAGAGGCCGATCCGGTAAAGGAAGCCTTTTTCGATGTTCCGTAGGCCGTTACCATGACTTCTTCCAGTTGCAATACGTCTTCTTTCAAACGGATTTTCATATCCGTTTTTGCCGGATGCTCTTGTGTAATCATACCGACAAAACTGAAGACGAGGATAGGAGACGTTCCTTGTGTTTTGATATTGAAATTTCCGTTTACGTCTGTGATGACGGCATTATAGGTCCCTTTCTCCAGAACGGTTACCCCGACTAAGGGTTGATTGTCCTGATCGGATACAACTTCTCCATTGAATATTTTCCCTTGTCCGAAGAGAAAGAATGGATAAAGACATCCTAGAAGTATGATTAATTTTTTCATGAAATTTGGTTTGTAGTTGATAAATGTGATCTTCTATTTATAGGGTGTTCGGATCGGATACCGGGGGCAGCCGTTTAAGGACAGTTGGAAAATCCGAATCCGGCTTTTTGATTACAAAATCCGCTGTCTCGCCAAGCTCCCCAATTCGGATTGTTCAGTATTTCATCCGGAATAATTCCCGAGAATTGGTTGTTGTCGATGTAGAAATTGACCAGATTTGATAATCCGCCGATTTCTGCCGGGATGCTTCCGCTAAAGAGATTGTTTTGTATAGCCAGCATTTCCAGTTTTTGCATTTTCCCCAGGCTGCCCGGAAGTTCTCCGGATATTTGGTTTCCGCCGACATGTATCATGCGGCATTCGGAAAGATCACCGAGTTCTGAAGGAAATTCCCCGCTCAGGTTGTTTTCCCATAACCTTAGTTCGGTTACCCGCAAATGCCCGTCGATTGTTTCTGTCGTGACACCGTACCATTCGGAAACCGGGGCATCGAGATCCCATTTTTGATTCCAGGAATTCCCGTTCGTAGATTCATAAAAAGCGATTAGAATATTCTTCTCTACCGTTTCTATGGAAACACCCTGATCACAATTTGTGAATCCGTACCCCTCCTGTTGTTGACAGAAGTTGCTGGTTTTCCAGTCGCTCCAATGGCTGTTGCCGAGAATATCTTCCGGTATTTCTCCCGTCAAACGGTTGTTGTCCAGATACAGGGCGCTCAATACGGGCAGATTACCTAAACCTGCGGGAAGGTCTCCTTCGAGGTTATTTCCTTGAAGGGCGAGCAATTCCAAACGTTTTAGCTGGGTGAAGCAGAGTGGAACAGGACCGTCGAGGTGGTTATCTCCGACATGGAAGGACGTCAATTCGGAAAGATAACTCAATTCTTCCGGTAGATTGCCTGTCAGGTTATTTTCCCACAGTCCGATAGCGGTTACGCGGATTTGACCGTCGATGACAGCGGTCGTTATTCCATACCAGGTGTTGAAAGGTTGATTTATATCCCAGGAATGTATCCATTGATTTCCTCCGGTCGAAGTGTAGAGTGCTGTCAATGCCAGACTGTCCGTAGCAGAAGAATTGATACAGAAAGTTTGCTGCAATTTTATAGAATCTTTTAGAATCCCGTCTGTTTCTGAAGCGACAACAAATTCTTGCCTGTCAGAAAGAGTGTAGTTGGGAAAAACACGAAGCCGGATCAATGTGTCGGGAATATCCGCTGAAACCATTCTTTCTATCCAGGAAACTTTAGTATCGAGGGTAAAAGCGACATTACTTTCGAAAGGGATGTCGATGATTTCTCCTTCGGCTTTTACGGTTGTTGTCGTTGTTTTAAAATGAAGCACAGAATTTGCCGAAGCCTGGGTTACTTTGATCGTTTCTGTTTTATCTTCGGCAAAAATTTTGATTTCGGTCGAGCGCGGGACTGTCAGTTGATTCTTCTCGCATGTGGCGGCAACGATACCTTTACCTGTACCTCTTTTGGCTGACAAATGAAGCCAGTCTGCGTCGCATTCCAGTTTCCAGTGAAGATTGCAATCGAATTGAAAATAGATTTCTTCTCCTTCAGCTTTAAAATCCAATTGACTGACTTTGGGTTCCAACAGGGGGAGTGTTTCATCGTCCTGGCAGCTGATACAAATTGCCGATACGATGAACAATAGTCCTGTAAATAATCGAATTGTTTTCATACTCGAAAGTTTAGGTTAGTAATCAGAAGTAGGTGACTATAACAAAAATAGAGGACGAGAATGAAAAACAATTTGTATAAATTGGCAGATTTTTATACTTTTTTGCCAACAGGAATAAAAAAATGGAAAAAATGTAAAATCTGTAATGGAATCTTAGTTTTAAATTTTAGATCGACGATTTTAAATTAATCTGACAACAAATCACTTCACGGATCAATTTACAATCTAAAATCTGCAATTTCTTTTTTTGCAGAGATGGGTGTAATCTAAAATCGTCAATCTAAAATCTACAATTTTAGAGGAACAATGATTAATATGTAGGTATCGAGAGTTCAGTTACTTTTGCCTGAATAAATCCGATTAGATTTCGGGGATTGATTTTGATTTGAAGTCCCCGGATGCCGGCACTGATATATATAAAGGAGAAATCATTACAGGTAGGGTGGATAAATGTCGGAAAAAGTTTCTTCATGCCGATCGGCGAGCAACCGCCCCGGATATAGCCGGTAACGGGAAGTAAATCTTTCATGGGGATAAGGTCGGCTTTTTTATTACCGGAAGCTTTGGCGGCCAGTTTCAGGTCGACTTCAAGGTCTCCGGGAATGACACAGACGAAATAACCGGTTTTGTCTCCGTGCAATACCAGTGTTTTGAATACACAATGAATATTCTCACTTAATTGTGTCGCTACATGCGTTGCTGCCAGATCATTTTCATCGACTTCGTAAGGAATCAGTTCATAGGTAATTCCGGCTTTATCGAGTAACCGTGCTGCATTGGTTTTGCTGATTTTCATCTTTATCGTTTTATAGCATGCAAAATTAACTGAAAAAAGACAAACGGGCTCTTTCTTCAGTTGTAAAATTATGCTTTACCCCCAGGATTATTATTCAAATCCGATTGGCAGGGGGTGTTTACGAATTGACAAAACCTGTTGAGGAATTACTTTCTATATTGGGTTTGCGCCATGTGGTCTGAACGGCTTTTTGTACAACGATTCATAATATAATTCGAGGGGAGGTGGCATCGGGATCGGATTATTACTTATGGCTGCCGGAGTCGGATGTGTCTCTGCCGGATCGTCGCGCCTGTAAAATTCATCCATATCGAATGTTTCTCCGATCCATTGGAAAACATGCCGTACGATAGCCTCTCTGGATATGGCGTTAAACCCTTGATCGGTATCCAGTATGTTCATGATACTGTAACGTGACGGGCGCCATACGCCGTCGGAAAAATAGTATCCTCCTTCATAGACATTTTCCGAGGAATACCCCGGGCGTCCGATGAAGTGTTTCCATTTTACTTTTGTCGGATCACCTGTGATATCCAGGTTGGAATAAAGTGCTGCTTCCTTGCGGTCTTTTCCGATAGCTACTAGCCGGTCTTCATACTCGTCTCCCAGGCCGAATCGATGTCCCATTTCGTGTAGAGCGGTTAAATGCGACCAATCGTTAACAGAAGCCGTGATTATATTTCCTCCGGATCCGCCGTGCATCGGATCGTTTACCAAAACGAAAATCATGTGATAGTTGGGAAGCGCTTTGTTGGCGTACGTGATTGCGGTCCACTCATCCCTTATTACCAGTAGACGGTTGATTCCGTTCCAGCCGAAAGTAGCGTCGAATTTAGTGTCGATGATATTTTCCCTTGCGTTTTTATCGGCTCCGCGCTCGTTCGAGTGGGCATAAACCTGATATACTTTAAAATAATCTTTGTATGTTTTAAGAGGCTGTTTGGAAAATATAAAATCCAGGGATTTTTCCACCTCTTTGTCAAAGGCTCCGCCTACAACGTTGTCTTCTTCGATAAAGCCGTCGCCCAGAAATACGATATTGTATGTTTTTTCGCGTTCGCTGTCTAAAACGATACGCCAAGTTCCGTCTTCTCTGACGACGATTTCATTTTCGTCTGCCTCGGCATCGCCTGAAGTGGTGCCGCCGTCAGCCCAGTCTTCGATGCTGGAAGTCACTTCCAGTCCGGGCAGGTTGACGGTGATGTTGAAAATGTATTTTTTACCGCTTTCGAATGTTTTGTTATTTATTTTATAATACAACTCCCTGCCGGATGCAAGGTTTACTTTGATGAACGGGATTTCCCCGGCGTCTCCGATCGTTTGCGGAACGATAACGGCTTCGGCATAATCGGCACCGGAGAAATCATCTCCCGGAATGACCTTTGCGGGGATTAAAATGGGTTCGGGGGTGTTTTCTGTGGCTGCCGGTCTTACCATTGCTGCGCGTGCTGTCCCGTCGCTTATTTCGTTATCTTGTTCCGGTCTGAAGTCGGCTTTCAATTTTGTATTCATGAGGGTAACGGTAGCACCGTTCAGGTCATTTCTCGTCAGGCCTGTACCGGCTTTCAACGCTATTTCTACTTTGGAAAGAAGGTGATAGAAATTTAAGACCAGTCTTTTGGTACCACCGGAAGCTCCTGTCCGGGCGACACTTTTTTCGGCGGCATACAACAGGTCGGACTTGGCATATTCGACCGTTGTCGTTTGGTCGGCTGAAACCGTATGTATCAGGCCCGATGCAGGAAAGTCCGTGATGTCTTCCCTCATGTCTGTTCCGAAATGACCGTGGAGTGCATAGATATTTAAAGCTTCACCGCTTTGCGGAAAGTACCGGGCACTTCCGGTAAAGGTATTGTCTCCTTTGGCTCTCAGGGTCCAGGCTTTGATGTGCGGATCGCCTGTCGTTTTATCTGCCCAGGCATATACGGTCTGTCCTTCGGTAATCGATGTCGATTGGGTATTGCTGCGCGTAGAAGCTTTGATACGACTGCTCAGTTGCAGCGCTACGGGGGCATTAATCTCCTCTTGTATCTCTTTTTCAAGGGTACAAGCTGTTGTTATAAATAAGGAGGTGACAACTGCTGTAAGTACTTGTTTTCTTTTCATGTTATTCTTGTTTTAATCCTTGCAGGTACTGAAAGTCCGGTAAGGATGGCATTATTATGATGAGTTGAATTTGTTTGTATTGATTTCGATTCGCCCCGACGGTTCGTCAAACAGCCAAAATGTAGCGTATATTTCTGCCGGGAGGCATATATTTTGCAATAACTCCTTTGCTGCCGTTGGTGAAATCTATTATGTATGCATAGAGGAATCCGTCTTCCGTGATCGACCAATGCTGACCCTCCAGTGTTTGGAGACCGGTTATTTTAGAGAGTTGTACATTGAGTAAATCTTTTTCTGCATATATAAATTCCAGCTCTTTGTAGGAAGGAACATACCAACCGCTGCTGCCGGCAGGGGACGGATGTAGCGTTTCGTACTCCCGGACTCTCAGACAGGGTCTTACTTTGAGCCTCCAGTCGTCGCCGGTTGCTGTAGAACCGTATAGCCCTTCGTTGTAATCGTGTAAAGCGAGAGTGTTGGAATAGCCGCACATTTTTTTATCCTCTGCTAAATTGACTTCCCCTTTATAGGGATTTCCTTCGGCATTGATCCAGGTTGTATTAATGTCTACAGGGAGGCTGCTGTAAAGCCAATCATCGAAATCCATACCCAAAGAAACGACCAGGCCGTGTGTACAAGTGGGATGTGCTTTTTTTAACAATAGATCATCGACAGAAGCCTGTTCCCCGACGTAAAATACGATACCGACAACGGTAGCTGAAGCCGGGAATGAAAGGGATTCTGCCGGAAGCAGGAATGTCTTGTTTTCGGCATCGGTACAATAGAAATCACCTGCCTTTGCTTTATCCCAGCCGTAATCGGGTATGTCGACGGCCGATCTCAGTGTATACCGGGTATTGGCAACCGGAGTAATAGCAGGTAAGGTTCCTTGATAGACAACATTTCTGTAAGTGTATAACCAACGGGGGACGATTTTTGTGCCCGCTTGAACGATATAGCGCCAACTGCCGTCTGTTACCGGCCGGGCGTACCGGGTTTCTCCTGCAATGGTGAGGCTGACGTTACCGACTGATATGGCATTTTTCGTTACCGTTCCGTCCGGCATACGGAGTTGTACCGAAGGGGAGAGTGATATGAGTGAATAGGCATGTTCCAACCGGATGTTCAGGGATTTTTGTGGAATGCCGGAGCCCGACTCCCACAACATCAGATCGGAATTGCGGTAAGCTGCTTCGTCACGCTGATCCGGTAACGGCGGAAATTGCAATTTGAGGGCAGTGGCCGTAGACAAACCGTTTGCTTCCGGACGATAAGGGAAATAGACCAGATAGGAAACACTCCCTACCGTATTGTCATAATAATAAGGGCTTTTGCCTTCGTTTTCTCCCAGTATGCGGTCGAAAGTCCAGGCGCTACCGTCATATCGATAAGGAAGGTTATCGGCCAGGATATTTCCGGTTTGGCTGATGACGATAATTCCGATACGGTCGTCTTTGTCGAAAGTCGTTTGATTGCCGTTGTCTGTGCTGCGGGTGACGGCTCCGGAGGGAGAAACGAAATTAGCCGGACTGACGGATATGGAAAGAGGAATATTTTCCTCCCCGGTATAATGATTTTTATCGGTGTCGCAGGCTGTAATCAAAATGACGATACCGATAGCCGTTGAGAATTGTCTGAATAGATACTTTATCATTTTCCTTTTGGGTTTAGAATGTTAATATCGCGCGGACATAACAGAGACGACGAAAATTCGGTTGTTCCGGATTTATTGCTTTTGCGTAAAAAGCAGGTGTTCCATTCGTTAGGCGTATGTACCAGGCAGACCATCCGGAATACTCCGTGCTCGACCAATAGCCGCCGGGTTCGGTCTCCCACCCGAAAACAGGCGGATCTCTGAAAAGGTTTGCCGGGGAGATGGCGTTCAATTTGTCATAAAGTATATTGCCTGTTTCGTTTTGACACAGATTGTAAATGTCGGATAATTGCTTGAGAGAGGGCAGATACCAGTCACTGGTGTTTGCCGGGGCTGTTGTTTTTGAGCGGTAATCGAAGATGGTTTTGAAAGCCGCATATTTATTCCAATCTTTTCCTCCCCTGTATGTACCGATAATGTGTTCCGTATTCCGGTAACCGTTATAGGCTGTGTTATACCGGGACTCTGCATTTTCGAGTTCCGTATCTGTATCTAGTTTTCCCCAGGTACAGGCATTGGTGGCAGCATCGGCCAGTGCTACGACGTAACCGAGAATCCGGTTGCCGGACAGTTTACCGTCGTAATTTCGGGGATGATCCGTACTGTCCGCACCTGTTTTGAATACGATGCCGATACACTTTTCTGCATTGTAAGCGATAGACCAGGTTCCGTCCCTGTTGTAATAATTGCCTGTTTCGACGTAGGCGTCGTAGGTCAATTGTAAATCCGAACGGATGTCGGTGAAGGTAAATGTGTAGCTGCTACCGTCCCGGGCAATTGTCCGTTCCGTTTTGCAGATGCCGCGGCTGATAAATCCTTTCATTTCTCCTCCTGCCGGTGCATCATAGGTGATGGAAAACGAATTGCCGGCGATTTCATAGTGATTCCCCTCTTTTAGGGTCGCATTATCTATGTGTAATTCCAGGCCGCTGACAGAAGGGATGGAGACTTGAAACACCGCGTCCGTTGCCGGTTGGTCCCAACCCGGGTTTTCTGTCCATTGAGAACCGTTGTTTTCTACGGTGACCGTTAGGCCGGACTTCTTTACGGTAATAAAATAGGTATATAGGTTTCCGGATACGAAATCGGCTTCGGTTTCGTTTTTCGGCGTATAAAAGTAATTCTTGCCCTCTACCGTTATTCGGATAAACTGCTTATCCTGTATTCGTCCCGGGACAAGCAATGCCCGGACAGATTTCTGATATCCTTCTGTGGCCGCGACCGTTTGCGGCAGAACAACCGCATTCCCGTTTGTTGTCTGAGCGACGGAACCGTCCGGAGCTATGGCCCCGGAGGTCAGTGCTACATTGACGAAACTGACGGTAGCATTCCGGATTTGTTCTGCCGTAATGCCGTCTCCGCTTTTCAGGTTCGTTACGACTTTGACAGGCAGATGGCGGAAGCCGAGGTGAGGCGGGGTCGATTTGTCGAATGTCAGTGTCTTTGAAGCATAGAGGAAATCGCTGTTTTGGTAACCGCTGTTTGAGGTCTGGTTGCTTTGTATGGTAAAACTTCCGGGAAGATCAGGAGAATACGGATACCAGGCCGTGATGTCCATTGTCGGACTGTTCCAATATAAGGGATCATTGCTGTTCAGTTTGCCTTCCGGTGATGTGACGATATATTGTTTTACCGTTTCTTCGGATTGTACCGCAAAGTGACCGTTAATATTTTCCCAGTTATTGTCTGTCGTACCCCGCGTTACAGTCAAACTCTCCACCGAAGCGGTGAACGTTATAGGGTGTTTGCCGTCCGGCAAACGACCGATATCTTCCGGGCCGGTACGACATGCCGTGATGAGTGATGCCGTATAACAGGCGAAAATCGGCCAAAATCCCCGTAATTGTTGTTTCATATTTTTGCGTTTACCGTTATTGCTTTTCAAATCCTCCCGTTAGAGGAGGCTTTGGCTGGATCGAGTAAGGCTCTTGATTTACAGCAATTGCATTTTCCCGGGGATAAAAATAATACCTGTTTTATAAACGCTTATTTACAAAACGTTCGAATCTTTTGTCATTTCGTTTAGTTCGTTGTTTTTTTGTCGGGGAGTAGGAGATTGTCGGAATACAAGCCGTAACATGGGATGTTGAAACGATGCCGGACGATGGTCTGATTCCGGTAAACAGCCTCTCCGGATTCTTAGATAAACCGGAAAGAGGCTGTTACGTCGATGTATAAAATAGTATCTGAGGATACGGATGGCGGAAAGGCGTGCTTTACACTAAAAATTCGAATAAATTGGGATTGTCGTTGAGGTATATGTATTTGATGCCTTGTTCCTCCATACGGGTAAGAAGACCTTTGAAATCTTCCGGATGCTGAAGCTCAATGCCGATGACTGCCGGTCCTTTTTCCCGTTGTGTTTTTTTACGGTATTCGAAATAGGTAATGTCGTCGTGCGGACCGAGGACATTGCTGACGAAATTTTGCAGGGCTCCCGCACGTTGTGGAAAACGGACGATGAAGTAATGTTTTAGTCCTTCGTATAGCAAAGACCTTTCTTTGATCTCTTCCATACGGGTGATGTCGTTGTTACTGCCGCTGACGATACATACGACATTCTTCCCTTTGATTTTGTCTTTATAATCATCGAGAGCACTCATACTCAAGGCTCCTGCCGGTTCGACTACAATAGCGTCGAAATTGTAAAGCTGAAGTATAGTCGAGCATATTTTTCCTTCGGGAACAGTGATGACATCGTCTGCCACCCGGCGGCAAATATCGAAGGTTAGTTCCCCTACCTGTTGAACGGCTGCCCCGTCTACAAAATTGTCAATTTCTAAAAGCTCCGTGACTTTCCCGTTTTCGAGGGATTTTTTCATACCGGCAGCTCCGGCAGGTTCTACGCCGATAATTTTGGTCTTCGGGCTCAATTGTTTGAAGAAGCTGCCGACGCCGGCGAGCAAGCCTCCTCCTCCTACCGGGATAAAGAGGTAGTCGATAAGGTCTTTTACCTCCTGCAAGATTTCCAGTCCGACAGTTGCCTGCCCCTCGATGATGCGTAAATCATTGAAAGGATGGATGAATACCGATTGGTTTTTTTCACATTCTTCCATAGCTGCCGAATGGGCATGATCGAATGTATCGCCTGTCAATATGATTTCAACGAATTTTCCCCCGAACATTTTAACTTGATTGACCTTTTGCTTCGGGGTAGTAACCGGCATAAAGATTTTTCCTGCAATTTTCAATTTGTTGCAGGAGTAAGCAACGCCCTGGGCGTGATTACCGGCACTGGCACACACGATTCCGTGTGTTCTTTCGTCGGAGGTCAAAGATTTGATCTTGTTATAGGCACCCCGGATTTTGTAGGATCGAACCATCTGCAAATCTTCTCTTTTCAACAGGACATTTGCTCCGTAGCGTTCCGAAAGATTGCGGTTTTTCATCAAGGGAGTCGGCACGAGGATTTCGTTCAGCGTGTGTGCAGCCGTCATAATGTCTTTTAAATCCGGGAAATAAGTTTCGCTCATGATATATTGTTGTTAATCGGATATGAAATTGTTGTTTTTAATTGTCGGTTAAAATGAGCCGGGCGATGGCATCGCCGACTTCTTCTGTTCCGTATGCTTTACCGTTTCCGGATATATCTTCGGTTACGATTTCCTGCTGTAATGTGTTTGCAACGGCCTGCCGTATTTTATTTCCTTCTTCCGGGAGCCGTAAAGCATATTCGAACATCATCGCCGCCGATAATATTGTGGCAACGGGATTCGCAATATTTTTTCCGGCAGCCTGCGGATAAGAACCGTGAATGGGTTCGAACAGCGAAGTGTGCAGCCCGACAGATGCCGAAGGGAGCAGTCCGAGGGAGCCGCTTATGACACTGGCTTCGTCGGTCAGAATATCTCCGAACATGTTTTCGGTGACAATGACATCGAAGTGTTTGGGCTGCTGAATTAGTTTCATGGCAGCGTTGTCCACAAACATATATTCGACTTCGATATCCGGCCAGGCCGGTGCTATTTCCTGTACGGTTTCCCGCCAAAGGCGGGATGTGGCCAGGACATTGGCCTTGTCTACCACCGTCAGTTTTTTCCGGCGGTTACGGGCGTAGTTGAAACCGAGATCACAAATACGCCTGATTTCGGCCTTTGTATATACGCAACTGTCGAAAGCGGTCTGTCCGTCTTCGGACCTTCCTTGCGGACGTCCGAAATAAATACCGCCGGTCAGTTCCCGGATACAAACGAAATCTACGCCGTCGATCAATTCCTGTCGTAACGGAGAACGGTGGCGTAATGTCGGAAATATAGAAACAGGCCGGATATTGGCATACAAGCCCAAAGCTTGTCTCATTTTTAAAAGCCCTTGTTCCGGTCTTATCCTGGCTTGGGGATTATTGTCGAAACGGGGATCGCCGATGGCTCCGAACAGTACGGCATCCGCGTCCATACAGATGCGGTGGGTAGCTTCGGGATAGGGGTCGTTACAGGCATCGATGGCCGCTGCTCCGACAATACCGTAAGTGTAATTTACGGTGTGTCCGTATTTATGGCAAACGGCATCGATCGCTTTTACTGCCTGCCCGATAATCTCCGGGCCGATACCGTCTCCGGGAAGAATTGCTATTTTAAAATTCATGGATTTTTAATATTATACATGCTATTTTAAATACTCCGGGAAATGATGAATGATTCGAATGATTTTGCAATCTTTGGTAATGAAGATTACAAAAGCATGAAATAAATCAACGGACCTGGAGCAGCCTGTAATTTACAATTAATTTTTAAATCGTTGTTCTTCAAAAGCGTTGATTTTTTCTTTCAGACTCAACAGATAATCGATATCGTCAAAACCTTTGATCAGACATTCTTTTTTGTAAGGATCGATGTCGAATTTTTCCTCTTCTGCAGCAAACCGGATGGTCTGCCCGGGAAGGTCGATCGTGATATATAGCCGGGGCTCGTGAATTAAGGCAGAGAATAATGTTTTCAGAAATTTTTCGGATACCTGCACCGGTAATAAGGCGTTGTTCAGTGCGTTGTTACGAAAGATGTCCGCAAAATAGCTGGAGACGACGGCTCTGAAGCCGGCTCCCCGAATGGCCCAGGCGGCATGTTCCCGGCTCGAACCGCAACCGAAGTTTTTTCCGGCGATCAGTATTTCTCCTTTGTAGCTGTTTTGGTTCAGTACGAAATCTTTTTTTAGCTGTCCGTTCGGTTCCGATCTCCAGTCGTAAAAAAGTCTGGAGCCAAACCCTGTTTTATCCGTTGCTTTTAAAAAACGGGCCGGAATAATTTGGTCGGTATCGATATTTTCAATGTTTATAGGTACCGCTGTGGCTGTTAATGTCGTGAATTTATCTTGCATATCTTTATTCTGACTTGTTTGTATTTTCCGGATTCCGGCAAATGGTTACCGTTCCGGATCGTATAAGGGATGCGTTAATTTACCGTGGATGGCCGCTGCTGCTGCAACCAGGGGGCCTGCCAGCAGAGTACGCGCTCCCGGTCCTTGTCTGCCTTCGAAGTTACGATTGGATGTGGCTACGCAATATTTGCCTTCCGGGATTTTATCGTCATTCATGGCCAGGCAGGCAGAACATCCGGGTTGGCGTAATTCGAAGCCGGCTTTTTCGAGAATGTCCCGTAATCCTTCTTCGATAGCTTGTTTCTCGACTTGCTTGCTACCCGGGACAATCCACACGGTCACCTGAGGCGCTTTCTTTTTTCCTTTTACATATCCGGCAAAAGCCCTCAGGTCTTCGATACGTCCGTTTGTACAGCTACCGACAAATACATAGTCGATTTTTTTCCCCATCAGGGCTTCACCTGGACGAAACCCCATGTATCCGAGTGATTTCAGGAAAGAAGGCCGGGAGTCTGTGGGGATTTCTTCTAGCCGGGGAATGCTCTCCGAGATAGCTGTTCCCATGCCGGGATTTGTTCCGTAAGTAATCATCGGGCGGATGTCCGTTGCCCGGAAAGTTACTTCTTTGTCAAAAACAGCATCGGGCTCGCTGTATAATTGTCTCCATCTTTCCAATGCTATATTCCATTCAGCTCCTTGCGGTGCATATTGCCGGCCTTTCAGATAGGCGAAAGTGGTTTCGTCCGGAGCGATCATTCCGCCACGGGCACCCATTTCGATGCTCATATTGCAGATCGTCATACGGGCTTCCATCGAAAGAGAACGGATCGTTGATCCGGCAAATTCGATAAAATGTCCGGTACCGCCTCCTGTACCGAGTTTTGAAATAATATACAGGATGATGTCTTTCGAACATACACCCGGAGGTAATTTGCCTTCTATATTGATGCGCATGGTTTTGGGCTTGGATTGCAGTACGCATTGGGAAGCCAGCACCATTTCGACTTCGCTTGTGCCGATTCCGAAAGCAACACATCCCAGGGCACCGTGTGTGGAGGTATGGCTGTCTCCGCATACAATGGTCATTCCCGGTTGGGTTAAGCCGGTTTCCGGTCCTACGACGTGGACGATGCCATTGTGCGGACTACCTACTTTGAAGATGGAAATACCGTATTCTGCACAATTTCTTTCCAGGGTAGCCAATTGTTCCCTGGAGAGCAGGTCGCTTGCCGGTAAATGCTGGTTTTTTGTTGGAATATTGTGGTCCGGACTTGCTGTGATCCGGGCCGGACGGAAAACTCCGATGCCCCTTTGCCGCAGGCCGTCGAAGGCTTGAGGACTGGTGACTTCGTGAATGTATTGCCGGTCGATATACAGAGCGCAGGAACCGCCGGGAAGAACACTGACTGTGTGTGCATCCCAGATTTTGTCGAATAATGTTTTCATGATATTTTTGCTATGGCATCTAAAAATGATTCTACTGAAGCCGAAACAATATCTGTATTGGCAGCGAACCCATGATACATTTTCCCTTTGTGGGAGATTTGTACATGTACTTTTCCCAAGTCGTCGCTACCGCGTGTGATTGCTTGTACCAGATATTCTTCTACATGGACACGGCGTTTGGTTATATTTTTCACGGCATTGAAGGCAGCGTCTACCGGACCGTTGCCACTGGCTGTTTCTGTGAAAACATCGCCGCCGAAACTGACTTGTACTGTGGCGGTCGGAATGGTTGTCGAGCCGCAGACCACTTGTAAGGCTTCCAATTTTAATGCCCGGTTCCGGCGGGATTTTTCGCTGCCGACCAATATTTCCAGGTCACGGGTGGTGATGTCTTTTTTCTTGTCTGCCAATTCCAGAAATTTTTGGTAGAGGGCATCCAGTTCTTCTCCTTCCGGGGTGTAACCGATTTCTTTCAGATGATGTTTGAGGGCTGCACGGCCGCTGCGAGCTGTCAGAATGATACTGGATTGATCGACGCCCACATCTTCAGGAGCGATAATTTCATAAGTTTCCCGGCTTTTCAGTACGCCGTCCTGATGTATACCCGATGAATGGGCGAATGCATTCCGGCCGACGATGGCTTTGTTGGGTTGTACCGGAACGCGCATCAGGCTCGAGACGAGCTGGCTGGTGGCGATGATTTCGCGGGTATGGATTCCCAGTTCGTAATCCAGGTTTTTGTGGCAGGCGATAGCCATAACGATTTCTTCCAGGGCGGTGTTACCTGCTCGTTCCCCTAAACCGTTGATCGTTACTTCGGCTTGCCGGGCGCCGTTTTGGATCGCTGCGATCGTGTTGGCTGTTGCCATTCCCAGGTCGTTGTGGCAATGTGTGGAAATGATGGCTTTGTCAATGTTGGGAACATGGTTCATCAGATAATTGATTTTTGCTCCGTATTCATTGGGAAGACAATAACCGGTCGTATCCGGGATATTGACCACCGTAGCGCCGGCTTGGATCACAGCTTCGACAACACGGGCCAGATATTCCGCTTCCGTTCGCCCTGCATCTTCTGCGTAAAATTCCACATCGTCTACGAATTGCCGGGCGTATTTAACGGCATCGACGGCACGGCGGATGATTTCTTCCGGTGTGGAGTTCAGTTTTTCATGGATGTGGTATATAGAAGTGCCAATGCCGGTATGGATACGTCCTTTTTTGGCATATTGCAATGCTTCGGCTGCCACTTCGATATCTTTTTTTATAGCACGGGTGAGAGCACAGATGGTCGGGTTTGTGACCGCCTTGGAGATTTCCACGACAGAGTTAAAATCACCGGGACTCGAAACAGGAAAGCCGGCTTCGATGATATCGACCCCGAGTTTTTCCAATTGACGTGCCACTTCGATTTTCTCAATGGTGTTTAATTGGCAACCGGGTACTTGTTCGGCATCCCGTAAAGTCGTGTCGAATATATATACTTTTTCACTCATAATGAATTCAATTAGAGGTTAAAGGGCAGGTGATCTGCTTATGTCAGGTTGTATCTTTCAGGTTACAGATTGAGTATCCACGTCCCTTTAATCAATTTAGGGGCGTGGAAAAAGAAAATCAAGTTGTAACAGAATCGTAAATCTACAGTCTGCAATCCATTGTCAGTTATTTTCCGGTCTTAATTTGCGGACAACAGCTCCGGTTTGCCACATTTCGGAATTGCGCATTGTTTTTAGTTCGGTTTCGAGTTTTTCCCGGTAGTCGGGTTGGCTATTCGAGTCGATAGAACGCTGGGCTTCATTTCCACAGGCTACCTGACCATAGAGTTCTTCGAATACGGGTTTGGCCGCATCCCGGAATTTTTTCCACCAATCGAGAGCGCCCCGCTGGGCTGTTGTCGAACAGTTGGCATACATCCAGTCCATCCCGTTCTCCGCTACCAGCGGCATCAGGCTTTGGGTCAGTTCCTCCACGGTTTCATTGAAGGCTTCGGACGGAGTATGTCCGTGTGCGCGGAGTGTATCGTATTGAGCGGCGAATATACCCTGTATCGCACCCATCAATGTACCCCGTTCTCCGGTCAGGTCGGAATAAACTTCTTTCTGGAAAGTCGTTTCGAACAGATAGCCCGATCCGACGCCGATACCCAAAGCGATGACCCGTTCTTTGGCTTTTCCCGTTGCGTCCTGAAAAATGGCATAGCTGGAATTGAGTCCCCGGCCTTGCAGAAACATCCTTCTTAGACTGGTTCCCGATCCTTTCGGTGCAATCAGGATAACATCCACATCTTTAGGAGGTATGATACCGGTGCGTTCCTGATAAGTAATACCGAAGCCGTGGGAAAAATAGAGTGCTTTCCCTTTTGTCAAATGTTTTTTGATGGCCGGCCAGGCACAGATCTGACCGGCATCTGAAAGCAGATATTGAATGATGGTGCCTTTTTCAGCCGCTTCTTCTATTTCAAATAATGTTTCTCCCGCTACCCAGCCGTCGGCAACGGCTTTGTCCCAGGATTTGCTGTTTTTACGTTGACCTACGATAACATTGAATCCGTTGTCTTTCAGATTGAGAGATTGTCCCGGACCTTGTACGCCGTATCCGATAACGGCGATCGTTTCGTTCTTTAATGTTTCCAATGCTTTAGAAAGCGGGAATTCTTCCCGTGTAACTACGTTTTCTTCAACTCCTCCGAAATTAATTTTTGCCATGATAGTAAATTTAATGGTTTAGATATGTTTTAATATTTAGTGTGTTGATTTTTAAAGTATGCCGTCATAATTAACCGATGTATTCAAGTTTAGGTGATAACCTTTATTTTTGATTTATGCTTCCTCTTTTTGCAGGGGAAGATTGTGGGTTTAATTTAAAATTCAGGTTTTAATTGTAGATTTACAATTTAGATTAAATGAATCCGGCGACGGCCCCCTTTGTTAAACAATTTCAATTTCAATCTAAAATCTAAAATTTACAATTTACAAATCCTCTTCCTGTTTCTGTTGCAGGAATTCAGTCATTAATTCTTTCCTGGACTTAATGACGGCAACCAGACCCGAACGTACGAATTGGTATACCCCGTAAGGTTTTAGTAATTCGAAAAGGGTTTGTGTTTCCTCTTTATGACCCGTTTTTTCCAGAATGATATAAGTTTCGTCGATTTCCAGTATTCTTACATGATGCTCCCGGACCAGATTTTCGATGTTTTTGTTCCGGGCAACTTTATACAAGGCGATTTCCTGCTGGACAACTTCATCCGGAGTGAAAACGAAGACTTTCAGCACATCGATTTTTTTCTCGATTTGTTTTGCCAGTTTTTCAACCTTTTCGGGATCGGTATTTACGACGAGGGTATACTTATGAATGCCCGTGATCGAAGATTCCGAAGTGGTCAGGCTTTCGATATTGATGTCCCGGTAAGTAAATACCGTTGTAATCTGGTTGAGTAAGCCGACTTTATTTTCTGAAAATATGGTGATGATGTATTCTTTAGTCATAACTTCAGTGTTTGGGGTTTATTCGAGCCTGATTTCGGATACGGATGCTCCGGCAGGTACCATCGGGAATACATTTTCTTCTTTTTCGACCTTTACTTCCAGCAAAAAAGCATCTTTGCATTGCAACATCCGGTCGATAGCATGGTCCAGTTGTGTGCGCTCTTCGACACAGGTATAGGCGATGCCGTTGGCTTGCGCAATCAGTCCGAAGTCCGGATTGGTCATTTCAGTGAATGAATACCTTTTATCGAAAAACAGTTCTTGCCATTGCCGGACCATACCTAAAAAGCGGTTGTTCATCAGAATAATCTTAACCGGAATCCGGGATTGGAAAATCGTTGCCAGTTCCTGTAAATTCATTTGAAAACCGCCGTCTCCGACAAAAAGACATACATCGCGTTCCGGAGCTCCGATTTTGGCTCCTATGGCTGCCGGTAAACCGAAGCCCATCGTTCCCAATCCTCCGGAAGTGATGATGCTGCGGCTGCGTTTGAAACGGAAGTAGCGCGAAGCCACCATTTGTTGTTGTCCCACATCGGTTACCAGAATAGCATTACCTCCGGTTGCATGCGAAATTTTATGGACCACTTCCCCCATACGAAGATGAGGTGTTTCTGGGAATAGTTCTTTTTCAATTATCTCCTGATACTCGATGTTATAGCAGGCTCGAAATTCTTCCAGCCAGGCTGAATGATCCTTGGGAGCTATCCTGTCTGTCAGTAAAGGCAGGGTTTCTTTAACATTCCCGAGGACGGGTACGTCGGCATAAATGATTTTATTGATTTCGGCCGGATCGATTTCCAGGTGTATGATTTTAGCATTGATACCAAATCGGTTGGGATCTCCGGTAACCCGGTCGTCGAAACGCATTCCGATGGCAATCAGTAAGTCACATTCTTTATTTTTGATATTGGGGGCGTAGTTGCCGTGCATACCGAGCATGCCGACATATTGCGGATGTTCGTTGGGCAAGGCTGACAACCCCAGTAAGGTCGATGCAGCCGGTATACCGCTTTTTTCCAGGAAAGCCTGTAATTCCCGTTCTGCGTGTCCCAGGATTATTCCTTGTCCGAGGAGTGCCATCGGTTTTCGGGCTAAATTGATCAGACGTGCAGCTTCGGCTATCCGGTTTTTATCCGGAGCAGGACAGGGCATATAGCTTCGGATATGCTCTGTCGGATGATACCGGTAGGTCGTAATCTCCTGTTGTGCATCTTTCGTGATGTCGACGACAACCGGGCCGGGTCTTCCGCTACGGGCGATGTAAAAAGCCCTGGATATGGCAGCAGGGATGTCGGCGGCCCGTTTGACCTGACAATTCCATTTGGTGACGGCCTGTGTGATTCCGATAAAGTTGGTTTCCTGGAATGCATCGGTACCGAGTAAGGATGAGCCTACCTGTCCGCTGATGATTACGACCGGAGTGGAATCCATCAGCGCATCGGCAAGACCGGTGACGGTATTGGTCGCTCCCGGTCCGGAGGTTACAATGCAAACGCCTGTCTTACCGCTACTTCGGGCATATCCCTGGGCTGCGTGAACGGCTCCTTGCTCGTGGCGGACCAAAATGTGGTTGATGCGGTTGCGGTAATCATACAGAGCATCGTAAACGGGCATAATCGTCCCTCCCGGATAACCGAAAATGGTTTCGACTCCTTCCCGTAAAAGAGTTTCGATAACAGCTTTAGATCCCGAAAATTGCTCGGTTCCGGCCGTTTGCTTTTCCATTGCTTGGTGTCGTGTTTTCGTTTTCATGGGAGATGGATTTAATCTATGATCCGGACGGCGCCTTTGTCCGCCGAACTGACGAATCTGGCATAGGCCTGTAAAGATTTGGAAACACAACGATCGCGTGCAACCGGTTTAAAAGCTTTTATAGCTTGAAGCCGGTTACTGATTTCATCTATACTCAACAACAGGTTGATGCTGCGTTCGGGAATGTTGATCTCGATAGGATCTCCGTCCTGGATGATGGCTATTTCTCCTCCTGCGGCGGCTTCGGGAGAAATGTGACCGACAGACAATCCGGAAGTGCCTCCGGAAAAGCGTCCGTCCGTAATCAAAGCGCATACTTTATCCAGATTTCTGGATTTCAGATAGGAAGTTGGATATAACATTTCCTGCATACCCGGTCCGCCTTTGGGACCTTCGTAACGGATGACGACAACTTCTCCGGCTTTTACTTCCCCGTTAAGAATACCGTTTATTGCCTGTCCCTGTGACTCGAAAACTTTGGCGATGCCCCGGAACACCAGCAGCGATTCGTCGACTCCGGCTGTTTTTACAATGCAACCGTTGCGGGCGATATTACCGGTTAGTACTGCTAATCCTCCGTCTTTCGAATAGGCATGGGCCGTATCCCGGATACATCCGCGTGTACGGTCGGCGTCGAAGGTTTCGAAATAATGACTCTGGCCTCCCAGTTCCTGACTGAATTTTCCACCCAGTGCGCTTAAATAGAATTTCCGGGCTTTCTGGCTGAGGCGTTCACTCTTTATGTCGTATTTGGTCAGACAGGAAGCTAAACTGTTATAGCCGATCCTTTTTACCGAAGTGTCGATAAGACCGGCTCTGTCCAGTTCTCCGAGAATGCCCATGACACCTCCGGCACGATTGACATCCTGAATGTGGTAGCGTGAATTGGGCGAAACTTTACAAAGTACCGGAATTTTTCGCGACAAACGGTCGATATCCTCCAAGGTAAAGTCTACTTCGGCTTCATGGGCGACAGCCAACAGGTGGAGAACCGTATTGGTAGAGCCTCCCATGGCGATGTCCAGGGCCATGGCATTTTCAAATGCCGCTTTTGTCGCAATAGAACGCGGTAATACGGAGTTATCACCTTCGAAATAATACATGCCGGCTTTTTGTACGATAAGAGAAGCCGCTTTCTCGAATATGCGTTTCCGGTTGCTGTGAGTGGCCGGTATAGTGCCGTTTCCCGGAATGGCTAATCCCAGGGCTTCTACAAGACAGTTCATGGAGTTGGCGGTAAACATACCGGAACAACAGCCGCATCCGGGACAGGCACTTTTTTCTATTTCTTCTATTTCTTCATCGCTGTACTTTTCGTCGGCACCCATGACCATGGCGTCGACCAGGTCGACAGGCTTGCCTTTATAAGTGCCGGCCTCCATCGGTCCTCCCGATACAAATACAGTAGGTATATTCAGGCGCATGGCAGCCATGAGCATGCCGGGCGTGATTTTATCGCAATTGCTGATGCAGACCAAAGCGTCTATTTTATGGGCGTTTGCCATGTATTCGATGCTGTCGGCAATGATGTCACGGGAAGGAAGCGAATATAACATTCCGTCGTGTCCCATGGCAATACCATCGTCAATGGCAATGGTATTGAACTCTGCTGCAAAACAACCGCGTTTTTCTATCCCTTCTTTTACGTATTGGCCAATCTTGTGCAGATGACCGTGGCCGGGAACGAATTGAGTAAACGAATTGGCAATTCCGATTACCGGCATACCGAATTCCATGTCCTTCATTCCATTCGCTCGCCAAAGGCTTCTGGCCCCCGCCATTCTGCGGCCTGTCATTGTCGTTAGACTTCTTAGTTTGTTTCTCATTTTTGTTTGTGTTGTGCAGTAAATTACTAAAAACAAGAAGGCCTTTCCCGTTGTGTGAGAAAGGCCTTTTATATGAATATGTTGTGTGTTGTCATTCCAATAGATATACCTTTCTCACGTCGTAGCAGAGGACCACGATAATCAAAAGGTTCATAATCAGATGTAGGAATAAATTTGCCATACTTTTACATTTTTATGCAGGCAAATATAATAATGAAACTTTGTGAATACCAAATATTTCTTGTAATATTTACACGAAACGATGCTTTTGTATAGAATTATACAAATACAAACGTATGCATAAAAATGAAAAACGTATGGTTTTAAATTTAGAATTGAAATTTCCGGTTTGAATGAAAAAAATGGAAACGGATTTGTAATGGTAAACCGGAGATTGCGTGTCCGGATTCAGTCGTCATAGGGAATTCGTATAGCCTCCTTGAGAAAGGAACAAGGTTGAAGTGCTTCCGGCAACTCATAGAAAAGAGGCTCTGTCATTTGAACGGAGAAATGACAGAATGACTCAGAGGTCGTTTGAGGTGTCTCAATTTTATTTTTTAATACAGACACCATGATAAAAATAATTAGCGTTAATATGCCTGTAATGGTTAATCTCATAGCTTCAATTATTAAACGGTGGAAAGGAGTATACGAGAAAACCGGGGCAAAAGTTGCAGTAAAAAGAAAAAATAGTGTTTTATCGGATTATCCGGTTTTCAGAGATTCATAAATTGATATTTGATACTGAATTGCGGAATTGTTATTAACTTTGTCCTTATTATGGGAAGAAGAAGATGGATACGATTATAGACTTATTCGAGCGGAGTTGTTTAAAATTTCCGGATAACCCTTATTTGTGGGAGAAGAAGGACGGAAAATATGAGGCATTGACCTACAGCCGGGCGAAGAGCCGGGTGATGGAGATTGCTGCAGGATTGCTGGCCGTCGGATTGAAAAAAGGACAGCGGGTTGCGTTGTTAAGTGAAGGGTGTAGTGATTGGGTATGCAGTGAACTGGGAATTTTATACGCCGGAGGTGTCAATGTACCGTTGAGCATTCGCTTGACGGCCAGGGAACTCGTGTTCCGTATCAATCATTCGGGGGCCCGTTTTGTGTTCGTTTCTCCTTTTTATCTCCATATTTTAAACAGTATATTGGGGGAGTTGGAGTCTGTTGAAAAAATAGTTGTGTTCCGTTCTTCGGGAGAAATGACCGGTCTCTGTAGTTCATTTGCCCGTTTGGTACAGGAGGGCAGACGTTGGCTGGGAGTTCATCCCGGGCATTTGGAAGAGATCGCGTGTTCGGTAAAAAGTACCGATATGGCCAATATATCCTATACCTCAGGGACGACGGCAGAACCTAAAGGGATTATACTGACTCATGGGAATTATGTCTGCAATGTGTTGCAAGCCGATTCTTTGATTCGTATCCCTGAATTTTATAAAGTATTATTGTTTCTTCCCTGGGATCATAGTTTTGCACATACGGTCGGTATTTATTCTTTTATGTATAACGGAGCTTCTTTAGCGGCCGTCGATTTTGGAAATTCTCCGATGGATTTTTTGCGTAATATACCGCTCAATATGCGGGAGATCAAACCTCATGTTTTGTTGAGCGTACCGGCAATAGCCAAGAATTTCCGGAAAAATATCGAAGCGGAAATCCAGCGCAAGGGGAGATTTGTCACTTTTTTGTATATGCGGGGGCTGAAATTTGCCTATTGGTATTACGGGGACGGTAATTATAGAAAAAAAGGCTTGAAAGTATTGGTGGCACCGGTAAAGCATTTTTTCGATAGCTTGGTTTTTTCGAGGATCCGGAAATCTTTCGGAGGAAATTTGCGTTTTTTTATCGGAGGCGGTGCTTTGTTGGATGTCGAATTGCAAAAATATTACCGGGCCTTGGGAATTCCCATGTATCAAGGATACGGTTTGTCCGAGGCTTCTCCGGTAATCAGTTCGAATACGCCGGAGTGTCATAAGTTCGGATCTTCAGGGCGACCTGTGACTCCGATGGAACTTCGGATCTGCGATGCCGACGGTGGGATAATGCCGCTGGGAGAACAGGGAGAGATCGTTATCCGGGGAGGGAATGTCATGCGGGGATATTGGTGTAACGAAATTTCTACGGCAGAGACAATACGCGAAGGCTGGCTGTATACGGGTGATTTGGGATTTCTCGACGAACATGGATTTTTAACGGTATTGGGGCGTTTTAAATCGTTGCTGATAGCCAATGACGGGGAGAAATACAGTCCGGAAGGGATTGAGGAGGCGATTGTGGAAAAATCCCGGTTTATCGATTACTGTATGTTGTATAATAACCAGTCGTCGTATACGGTTGGCTTGATTGTGCCGAACAAAAACGCATTGAGAGAGTATATTCAGGGTAAACATATAGAGGCCGGTACAATTGAGGGGTATAAGATGATGTTGGATAAGATTCGCCGGGAATTGATGGAATATCGTTACGGAGGGAAATATGCCGGTCTTTTTCCCGAGCGTTGGCTGCCGGCAGTTGTCGTCGTTTTACCTGCTGCGTTGAATGAAAAAGACGGGACAATTAATTCTACCTCTAAAATGGTCAGGAGACGTATTACGGAGTTGTATAAGTCGGAATTAGCCTTTGCTTATACCCCGGAAGGAAAAGATATATTGAACTGTACAAATACCCGGAATATACGGAAATTGTTTGATAATTAGGAGGTTTTGTGATTGTACGGCAGTCAGAATCAGTTTTTAGGAAAGAATATGCGCAGAAAAACTACAATTGTAAAAATCGGTAACTTGTCTTTGTCTTCGGAAGAGCCGGTAATGATACAATCCATGCTGAATACTTCAACGATGGATACGGAAGCCTGTGTGGAGCAGGCGATACGGATTATCGATGCCGGCGGCCGGTTGGTAAGGATTACGGCTCAGGGAGTGAAAGAAGCGGAAAATCTGAAAAATATACGTGCAGCCCTGTGTGAGCGGGGCTATACGACTCCTTTGTCGGCCGATATTCATTTTAATCCTGCCGCAGCCATTGTGGCAGCACGGTATGTTGAAAAAGTGCGTATTAATCCCGGTAATTTTGCGGATAAACGGGCTACTTTTGAGCAATTGGAGTATACGGATGATCAGTATGCCGCAGAATTGGAGGTATTGAGGCAAAAATTTACGGAATTTCTGGAAGTTTGCCGGGAACACCATACGGCTGTCCGTATCGGTACGAATCACGGTTCTTTGTCGGACCGGATTATGAGCCGGTATGGAAATACGCCGGCCGGTATGGTAGAAGCGACGATGGAATATCTGAGAATCTGCCGGGAGTTTGATTTTCCGGATGTAGTTATTTCGCTCAAATCGAGTGATTGCCGGGTGATGGTGGAGGCGGTCCGTTTGTTGGTGAAACAAATGGAAGAGGAAGGTATGGCTTATCCTTTGCATTTGGGGGTAACGGAGGCTGGCGAAGGAGAGGACGGACGGATTCGTTCGGCGGTAGGGATCGGTTGTTTACTGAATGAAGGCATCGGAGATACGGTACGGGTATCGCTGACAGAGGCTCCTGAATATGAGATACCGGTGGCCAGGTCGCTGGTCGGGTTATGTGATCCGCAGTATCACCGGGAAAGTAAATCCGTTACGGCAGGTGTTGCGCTAAAACCGATAGTGGTTGCCGATCTTTCTGTGGCTGGGAGTATTGAAGCACAACTGATCCGCGATCTGGATTTTCACCCGATAAATACAGGGTGGAAAGCCGGGAATAAGGCTCCGGAAATGATCTATACTGAAACGGTAGGCCCTGAATTGGCTGAATTACCGGAAAATGTGAAGGTCGTTGTGCCTGTTGCCGCATTTGACCGGGCGAAGGTGTTTCGGCGGAATGTATCTCCACTGGTCGGAGCAGAAGAGTTTATCTGGGAGAAACAAAATGCTGAAGACTCCTTTGTGGAAGTAATAAAGGAAATGCAGGTAGACCGGCACCTGGCAGAGAAATTATCTTCTTCTTCGGCAGTTGTCGTGTTGAATCCTGAAAATCCCGGTTACCATGCATTTCGTAGCTTGTTGAAAACGATACGTGAAAACGGTATTTCCAATAAAGTTATTGTCCGGGTGATGACAAATTGCAATGACAAAGAGTGGGTGAAACTTTGGGTGGCGGCACATACCGGTGGTCTGTTTATCGATCGCTTGGCAGATGGGATCTGGATTTCATCTCCGGCAATTTCCGATCCGCTTTTGGGGTTGAATCTGGGAAGGAATATTCTCCAATCGGTAGGCTTACGGCGTTATAAAGCAGAATTCGTCAGTTGTCCCGGATGCGGACGTACATTGTATAATTTGGAAGAAGCCGTTGCAAAAGTAAAGCAGGCATTCGGCCATCTTGATAAATTAAAAATTGCCGTCATGGGATGTGTGGTTAACGGACCGGGAGAAATGGGAGATGCTGATTATGGATATGTCGGAGCCGGGAACGGTAAGGTAAATCTTTATAAAGGCCGTCGTATGATGAGGGTGGCTGTACCGGAACAGGAGGCGATAGCTGCTCTCGGACAATTGATCCGGGAGAATGGGGATTGGTGTGATAAAACGGCTTAATGGGAAATGATACCGACGATGACGATAGACGTTATCAAAAACAGGACGAGTAAACCGACTAAAATGAATAAGGTTTCTTGCCAACTCTTTCTTCGGTAGGTGATGTAGAGCAGATTTATGCTGGGATAGACCCACAATAAAAGCAGGACGGCTTTGAAAACATATCCCGTTCCCGAGCAACTTTGCCCGTATAACCACTTCATAAAAACGGCCGATTCGTATGTCAGTAATGTCGTCATGACAGTTACGAAAGAAGCAATCAGTAAAAGTATTACCGATGTTTTAATTCCGAATATACAGCTTATTTTTTTCATAAAGTAATCTGGTGGATTTACTATCATTTGTCGTCAAATAATGAAACCGGAGAAAGAAACGTTGAAATTTGATGGCAAAAATTTACCTTCAATAGTCCTTTCAGACCCGCAAAGTATAACTTCCCGGGTTTATTATTTCCGACATTTGATAAATCAGAACTTGTGAAAAAAAAGCGTGGAATCTGTTAGCCTATTTATTCTGAAGGATCTGGACTTCCCTTATACAAATAAAACAACAGTCCACGCTTAGCCTTATATACGGTAAGCCCGAACGTAAGTTTTATCCCTGTATAAATGAAATTGTCCAGATTCCAGAATAGAGATAACACGCTCTTTTTTATTCTCAAAATGTTTGTTTCAGTAAATACCACGAAACGATACAAAGTTAAGAATATTTAAAAGCATTCCAACGCTCTGTGGACTGTTGTCTTACAAAAGTAGTATTTATTAACGTTTTATAAAAGAGAAGATAACAAGGATTAGCCTTGAAATAGGTAAAATACAAGTTACAATTGTTAAAATAGGTATATAAATACGAAAAAACATATTTCAAGATCGGGCTTTAAATTTAAAATTTACGATTTTAGATTATGCTCACAATCCTCTCCTGCAAAAAAATGAATCGTAAATCGTAAATCATAAATGAATCTATAGTTTAAAACTTACGATTCTTTTAATCCTTCCACCGGGTTTGTCGTCGCAGCCCGCCAACTTTGCCAGCTTATCGTCAGCAAAGAAATTGAAAATACAATGGCTCCCGATAATACAAATAGCCACCAGTATACCGGAGCTTTGTAGGCAAATCTCGATAACCACGACGAGATAATATAATAAGCCAGTGGACAGGCTATCAGGAAAGAACTCCCCAACAGCAGGAAAAATCCCCGGTTCAGCAGGACCAGAATTTCTTTTTCTGTCGCTCCGTTTACTTTCCGTAATGCAATTTCTTTCCGTTTATATTGTGCATTGTATACAATCATGCCGTATACGCCGATCAGAGAGATGATAATGGCAATCAGTCCGAATAGGGAAATAGCTTGTGTCAGGCGACTTTCTTTTTCGTAACGTTGCTGCATTGTATCATCCAGAAAACGTACATTCAGATTATTGTATTTTGAAAAACGATTGAATACCTGACTTATGTATTTCATGGCATCTCCCGTATTGGGTGATATTTTCAACAATATATAGTCGAAATGATATTGGGGGTCGTTTATACATACAAATTCTAAAGGTGTAATCCCTTGACGTAGCGAAAGATGCTGGACATCCTTTGCGATACCTACAAAGCGGGCTCCACCCGAGATTCCTGCTGTTTCGACCGGTTGACCCATGTACTTTTCCAGGAAGGGCATTTGTTTTAAAGCCGTTTCTGTAAATATGACTTCCGTTTCTTCCCGATTTTGGGAAAATTCATGACCACTGATGAGAGGAATACCCATTAATTGCATAAAACGTCTGTCGACAAACCAGCGGTCGAATTGGAAATTATTTTCATTCCAACTTCCACTAATCGTGGCGGCATTATCACTTTCCGGTATCCAATCGGTATACGCATAATCCGTTATGTCCGGTGATTGCATCAATTCGTTTGTAAAAGCATGTCGCTGATCGAATAACTGTTGGTTAAATTGAAAATAAACGATTTGGTCTTTATGAAATCCTAAAGTATAATTCTGCATGTACCGTTGCTGGTTATTCATAAGTAACATACAAGTAATCAATGCGACGGAGATTACGAATTGAAATGTCATTAGTCCGTTTCTTATCCGTTGTCCCTGGGGAGACAATACAAAATTTCCTTTCAGTACCAATGCCGGTGCAAAAGAGGTAATATAGCGTGCCGGAAAGAAACCGGCTGATAATCCGACTATCAGGATCATCCCTCCGCATCCCAATGTTGTCAGGGGATGTGCTTGGGGAGAAATGGAGGTGGCAAATAGATGTCCGATAAACGAATGGTCTGCTAACTGGAGTAAAAACAGAGATAAAGTGAAGGCTATAGTTGCATAAATCATTGCTTCGCACATCAATTGCAAACGTAATTTTCCGATACCAGCCCCTAAAACTTTATGGGTATTTACACCTTTTATCCGGGCGGGTGCTAAAGACATAGAGAAATTGATAAAATTGATCGTGGCAATCAGTATAATTAAGATAGATACGCCGAAAAGAATTCGTGATGTGGTCAGATTTCCGGTAGGCTTGGTTTCATAAGAGGCCTTCGAATGAAAATAGATATCTGTTAAAGGTGTAACTCTTTTTTCTAATTTTCCGTTTTCGGATACGTCATCGGCGATTTTTAAGTCGTTTAATTGTTTTGTCAGTGCTATTGGGTCTTTCAGGTTACTTTTGATAAAAAACTGGACATTCCAGTTTCCCCAATTCATTTCCTGCTCATTTAATTTAGCATAACAGTTGTTGGAGAAAATCGAATTTCCGGGAAAGTCTTTGTATATTCCTGCGACAGTATAATCTCCCTCAATAGTATTCCATGAACCTCCACTTATTTTCATTCGTCGATTCAGGGCTTCTTCCGCAGAGCCGAACAAACGCGTCGCCTGACTTTCCGGAAGTAGTATCATTCCCGGTTCTGCCAAGGCTTTGCGGGCTTCCCCGTACAATATCTGAAAATCGATAACGTCACACATGGATAGATTGGCGGTAGAAATGGGAATGTTGAATTTATTGATGGCCCCTTGTTCATCTTCGATAGCGACATCCTGGTTTGAGCCGTCCCTTTGAACGAAAGATTGTTCGATAGACGGACATCCTTCTGCCAAAAGTTCACAAACAGGATACGGTACATTCGAACTGAAGCCGTCATTTCCGATTTTCATTTCTACCCGGAATATTCGGTCAGCATTTCGGCGGAATTTATCGTATCCGTTTTCAAAACAGATATGGAATAAGATGGCCATAAATACAGCAGAAGCAACTGTCAATCCCAAAATATTTAATAATCCGGCTGTCCGGAATCGCTTGAAATCTCTTATAAATTCTTTTAAAATTCTCATAATGACGACAATGTGATTAAAACAGTTTTCGTTTTTTTAAAGTTATGGATATTGTTTTTTGGGTTTTATCGGTAATCAATGGGATGCCTGTTAAATCGAATCTGGTTTTTCGGGAATGTGAATTTCCATTGTTTTAAATTATACAATTATCGTGCCTGTTTGTATAAGGTATTGAAATACAATTGTTTATTGGTATTGTTTTAAATGGATTTTGTCAAATAAATAGACATTATCGTATGAAAATTATACAAAATAAAAAGGGAAGATGATTTCTTCCCTTTTTATCCGATTTTAGACCGGTAAATAAACTAATGGCATTCAGAGTATTTAATCAAAAATCATTAATTCTTTCAAGCCGGCTTATCTGATAATTTAAGACTTTGTGTATTCGGCTTATGTACCTGATCAAAATTAACAATCAGCATACGTTACTATTTTAAAGAAAAAGTAGCTAATACGGCTTTGTGGTCGGTTGGCCATGTTGCGAGCGGTTCGATAATCGGGTCGGCCGTATTTTCGTTAATCCGTTCTCCGCGGAGGATATCTCCTTTAGGACCTACCAGGGTTACGTCGGTTAAGGCAAGTCCGTTAAAGGGTGCATATATGATGAAATCAATGCGGTCCCGGTCGTCGGCTTCAGGCGACCAAACCAATTTTTCGAGTGCGATATTCCGGCAATCGGCAGGACAGGTCATGCCCGGATGGGTTACCGGATCGGGATAAAGTTCCCGGTAAGTATCTTTATAGCCTGCTTTCTGCAATAAAGTCGAGACATCCCAGGGTACGACCAATCCCTGATGGTCCCGCATATCTTTTGTCGCCTCTGTCCAATCCAGGTGGGACGGCTCGTTAAAGTCGCCGCCTAAGATAACAATACGTCCGGCTGCTTTGTCTTTTTGGGCTTCCTGAATAAAACAGGCAATGGCATCATCACGTACTGACCGGCGATTCAGAAACAATACGGAATCCAGGTCGGTTACGGGAGTTTGTTTTTCCCAGGTATTGCCGTTGTAGCCGCGTACATCGTAATAGGCACAGTTCCGGTAGTCCAGATGAGCCGTATAAACGGCAAATTCCTGATTGCCGATTTTAGTGATCATTTTATAGATACTGCCCCGGTCGTTTTTTTCCGGATAAACGGTAACACTGTCGGTGATGGGATAACGGCTTAATAAACCGCTGTCGTAAGAATAAAACGAGTAGTAGGTTTGTCCGCGTTTTTTCAGCGCTTCTACAATCCGGTCGCAGAAACGGGTGCTGTGGTAATTACGGACTTCGCTTAATGTGACGAAGTCGGCATCGCTTCGGATAATTTCGTCGGCAATGGCATCGAAACCGCCCGGAACGACCGTCCCTTCCTGCCAGATATTGAATTGCAGAACTTTAAATGTTTTTGTCTGCCTGCAAGAAAAAAGGCAGGTTGCCAATAGTAAGACGAAGCAGAATTGAATGGCATTTTTCATTTCTTTTATTTTATAAAATAATAACTGGGGTTGATTTTTTTCGGATGGTAAAGCTAAAGCCAATAAGTTAAATGTGAAAATATTTTCCTGTATAAAATCATCAGAAAAATAGAAATATGAGGGTATCGTCGATTGAAAATGATGATTTTTCCAAACTATTTTGTGCAGGATAAGTTTAAAGAAATAGTAAGTATAATTTAAAAACAAGGAGTTATGATGTTTATTTGGTATATTATCATTGGGCTTATTGCCGGTTGGGCTGCCGGTAAAATTATGCGGGGCGGTGGATTCGGCTTCTTTATCAATCTGATTGTCGGGATTATCGGAGGTGTATTGGGCGGCTGGTTGTTTAGCTTGGTCGGTCTTCGGTCTACCGGAGGAATTATCGGAAGTTTGATTGTTTCTACATTCGGTGCAATTGTCCTGCTTTGGTTTGTAGCCTTGATGAATCCGCCTTCACGCCGTAAGTAAAAGAAAATGTGTTTTGTCGTTTTTCGAACAAAAACTGAAGATGTAAAAAATCCTGCCGATACAAACCGACAGGATTTTTATATAGACAATCGGCTTCCCGATTATTTTTTCAAAGCTTCTGCAATCGATACGGCAACAGCCACGGTAGCACCTACCATCGGGTTGTTACCCATACCGAGGAAGCCCATCATTTCCACGTGAGCGGGAACGGAAGACGAACCGGCGAACTGGGCGTCGCTGTGCATACGTCCGAGGGTGTCGGTCATACCGTAAGATGCAGGACCGGCAGCCATGTTGTCCGGGTGCAGGGTGCGTCCCGTACCACCGCCGGATGCTACAGAGAAATACGGTTTACCGGCCAATACACGTTCTTTTTTATAAGTACCTGCAACCGGGTGTTGGAAACGGGTAGGATTGGTAGAGTTACCGGTAATGGAAACATCTACGCCTTCTTTCCACATGATAGCAACACCTTCCCGAACGTCGTCGGCACCGTAACAATTTACTTTTGCACGGGGACCGTCGGAGTAAGCTTTGGTTTTTACCACTTTCAAATCTCCGGTATAATAATCGAATTCAGTTTGCACATAGGTAAAGCCGTTGATACGGGAAATGATCATAGCAGCGTCTTTTCCCAAACCGTTCAAAATGACACGTAACGGATTTTTGCGTACTTTGTTGGCCATTTCAGCAATTTTGATGGCACCTTCGGCAGCTGCGAAAGATTCGTGACCCGCCAGGAAAGCGAAACACTGGGTTTCTTCACGCAACAAACGGGCAGCCAGGTTTCCATGACCTAAACCTACTTTACGGTCGTCGGCAACAGAACCGGCAATACAGAAAGCTTGCAGGCCTTCGCCGATAGCTTCGGCAGCATCTGCGGCATTTACACATCCTTTTTTAATAGCGATAGCAGCGCCTACAACGTAAGCCCATTTTGCATTTTCGAAACAGATATTCTGTGTTTGTTCACACTCTAAATAAGGATCGATTCCTTTTGCTTCGCAAATGGCTTCTGCCTCTTCGATAGAAGCGATACCATAGGAGTTCAATACTTTATTGATCTGGTTGATCCGACGATCCTGACTTTCAAATTTTACTTCTCTTTTTGCCATTGTATGTTCCTCCTATTTTATTCGTGACGTGGGTCAATATATTTAGCTGCATTGGCGAAACGTCCGTAGTTTGCAGTGGCTTTCTTCAATGCTTCGTTGGCATCGGTACCTTTTTTGATCAGGTCCATCATAACACCGAGGCGTACGAATTCATATCCGCATACTTCCCCGTCTTCGTCAAGTGCCAGGCGGGAGATATAACCTTCAGCCATTTCCAGATAACGAACACCTTTAGCTTTCGTTGAAAACATCGTACCAACCTGGCTGCGCAGACCTTTACCTAAGTCTTCCAGGCCGGCGCCGATAGGCAGACCGCCTTCAGAAAATGCACTCTGGGTACGTCCGTATACAATCTGCAGGAATAATTCGCGCATAGCGGTATTGATAGCATCACATACCAAGTCGGTATTCAATGCTTCCAATAAAGTTTTACCTGTCAGAATTTCAGCAGCCATAGCAGCCGAGTGCGTCATACCGGAGCAACCGATCGTTTCTATCAATGCTTCTTCAATAATCCCGTCTTTGATATTCAATGTCAGTTTACAAGCCCCTTGTTGAGGTGCACACCAACCGATACCATGGGTTAAACCTGAAATATCTTTGATTTCTTTCGCTTTTACCCATTTCCCTTCTTCGGGGATTGGGGCAGGACCGTGGTTCGGGCCTTTTTTTACAACACACATGTGTTGTACTTCGTGTGAATAAATCATTATTTTAGCTTTTATTGATTAATATATTGTTACACATTGCTTTCACGCGCACAATTAGGACAAAGATACGGGTTTGTTTGGAATAAAAAATAAGTTTATACAGATATTATTGTGCATACGTTTGCAGTGAAATATCTGAAAATCAGGTTGTGTATAAGATTATAGCAAAAACAGGGTATAATGTTAAAATCTATATATTATAGTAAGAAAAACAGGAATAATGTTTGATATTCCAAAAGGTTTATTCTATTTTTGCTTACATCATGAAGTCGAATTGTAACTGCCATAATGCAAGTAGCATGCTTTCTTTACAGCATGAATGCGGAATTCCGTCCGTAGGCACTGTGATTACAATTACGACGGTTACTACCACAACAACGACAACCCCTTTGGGGGTATAGTTTGTCATATTGCCAATTTGTATTATTTCTATTCCGGTCCAGGACCGGGAGTTGGCCTTTCATCGTTTTCGATTTACGATTGAATGGAATCACGGGAAAGTGGGTCTGTTTTTTAATCGGAATTATTTATTTACAATTTGAAAATTTACAATTTAAATATAGAATTATGTTGATATATAAGTTTAAAGGAGCTGTCATGCAGAATCCTGAAATGATTGCCGGAATAAGAAATGAGATACAAAAACAAAGTGAAAATTGTATTGTGGTTGTTTCTGCATTGAAAGGCGTAATGCCTCGTTTGCGTGCATTATATGCACTGAGTTTGAAAAAAGGAAGTGGTTTTGAGGAAGAATTTAAAGAATTTCGTCATGTTCATGCCGATTTGGCGGAACATTTATTGGCTGGGAATAAATTATCCGAATACCTGGAAGACATGCAAAAGCATTTGGATGAGTTATATGAAATATTGCATCAGGTGGCTCCCGTGAAGGAAGCTTCACAGGCAATGAAAGATTATATTCTGGCCAAGGGGGATATCCTTTCGTCTTTGCTTTTCAGCAAATTATTTGAAAATGCTTCCTGGAAGGATTCCCGGGATTTTATAATTACCGATAGTAATTTTGGGGCTCCGGAGATTTTGTGGGAAGAAAGTTGCGAGGCGGTTTCCCGGGAGTTTAGGGATACCGGGGGAATAACTGTCGTTCCGGGATATTGTGGAAAGACAAAAAGCGGATATAGTATTTCTTTAGGGAGGGTCGGCCTGTCACTGACGGCCGCATTACTGGAATCGGCTTTTCAGAAAGTAAAAGTTGCTTAAAACGCTATTGAAATGAGTGCATTACAAAATCTTTGGATGCTTTGTTATCCAAGGATTTTGTGTTGTTATTCTTTTTATTTTAAATTTGACCGGAGAAACGTTCATATAAATTGTAAATTTTAGATTGACGATTTTAGATTATACCTGCAATCTTTTTCTGTAAAAGGAGGAATTGTAGGGTAAAAACGTAAATCTGCAATTAAAACGACCATTAAAATTTGTTGTATAAGATCGGTTGGGACAATAAAACTCCCCGTTTCTTTACTTTTCTTTTTTAAACAATATTCTATTTATTATCAAATGATTAGAATGCGGTATCCCGCATTATATCTGTGTATTTTTTTCCTGCAAAGGACTGTAATTTTTACACTTCAAGCCCCAGATTTAACGGTCGTTTAATCTGGTTAACCAATATGTTTTAGATGGCGGATGCAATAAAAGTGGATATTACTGACGTGAAAGTTTTTCGGCGGTTGTTCGATGACTTTTATGAACCGTTGTGTATTTTCGGTGAGCGTTATGTTGGAGATGCCGAATGCGTGGCGGATTTGGTTCAGGAATGTTTTATCCGTTTGTGGCAAAGGAGGGAGGATTTCGAATATCTGCATCAATTGAAGGGATTTCTGTATACTTCTGTAAAGAACAGGGCACTCAATGAACTGGAGCACCGGAAAATAAAACTGGGCTATGCAGGAAAAATACTGGAGCAGGGAGAAGAGTCCTTTTTCCGGGATCACGTAATAGAGGAAGAAGCTTATCGTATTCTCCGGCAAGCCATTGAGCAGTTGCCTGAGCAAACCCGTAAGGTCATGTTATTGGCGTTGGAGGGAAAAGACAATAGGGAAATTGCAGAAACGTTGTCGATGGCTGTAGGGACCGTACATACACATAAAAAAATCGCTTATAAGCGTCTGCGGGAATTTTTGAAAGGATATTACTATTTGTTTACTTTCCTGTTGTATCTGATTCGTTAAATTATTGCCGTTTTTTTAATCGTAAGCGATTATTTCCAAAAAAAAATTAAAAAAAGTTTGATTTGGTTTACCCCTGATCGGGGTTTAAACTGTTATATGGATAAAAAAGAGGCTATGTTGGAAAAAGAATTTGAGATTGCGTCCTTGATTGCCGGATACCGGACGGGAATATTGACGGAGGAAGAAAAAGCCTGTTTACAGGAATGGATCGATTCTTCTCTGTCGGCAAAGCTGTTATTTGAAAAGTTAGACAATCCGGAAAATTTCCGGGAACTTTGCTCGATGGCGCAGAAATATGATCGTAGCCGTGCCTGGAGTAAAATAGAGAAAAGTATCCGGCGGGAACGTAATCTCAAAATTCAAAAATACATCGGCTATGCGGCTTCGGTTGTTTTGCCTTTGGCCGTATGTTATTTTTTATTGAGAAATTCAGCGGAGGAGTGCTGTTCGTTAAGTAGTCATCAGACGGTTTGTAACGATCGGATTCAACCCGGAACAACAAAGGCAATTTTAACTTTAGGGGATGGGACTGTTGTGGATATTGAAAAAGAAAACTCATTTGAGGTATTGGAAGAAGGCGGTGCGAAAATCCGCAAAGATTCCGCCTGTCTGAATTATCAGAATGAGACGAAAATCATTCCGGAGCAGAAGGTTATATACAACCGGATTGATATACCGAGAGGAGGTGAATATACGCTGAAACTGAGTGATGGAAGCCGGGTACATTTGAATGCCATGAGTTCCTTACGGTATCCGGTAAATTTTACAGAAGATAAAAGGATGGTGGAATTGCAGGGAGAAGCTTATTTCGAGGTAGTAAAGGCCGGAAAACCTTTTATTGTAAAGGCCGGAGATGTGGAGGTGAAAGTTTTGGGAACGGAGTTCAATGTATGCTGCTATGCCGATGAGGATATTATCGGAACGACATTGGTAAAAGGATGTGTCAATATCACAACTCCTCGAGTCGGTCCGCTTGTGCTGACACCTTCACAACAGGCCAATTTCAGCCGGGAGACAAAGGACGTACAGGTGAAAACCGTCGATGTTTCGGAATATACAGCCTGGAAAGAAGGATATTTCCGTTTTAAAGACTGGCGTTTGGAGGACATTATGAATTACCTGTCCCGTTGGTATGATATGCATGTATTTTATGCTAACCCGAAAGTGAAAGATTTGCGCTTCGGTTGTAGCATCAGCCGGTATGGAAGTGTAGAGCCGATATTGCAGTTGTTGGAAGATACCAGAAAGGTAAGAGTGGAAATAAAAGGAAATACAATTGTTTTCCGGTAAAATGAAATCAAAATGATGAGATAAAAATAAAAGCAGGAAATGCGCTAACATTTCCTGCCGGTAGCGATTTCTGCGCAAACAGAAATCATAAGTTTAACTAAACATCCAAAGTTATGAACAAAAATCGAATTTCCTTCTGTGAGGGGGGATTAAAAAAAGTCTTTTTTATGATGAGGCTATCGTTTTATCTGGTATTATTGGGATGTCTGCATGTGAGTGCTGCGATAGACGCTCAGACACGTGTGGCTCTTAATGTCAAGAATGTAACTCTCCATGATGTCATTTGGGAGTTGCAGAAACAGACCGGTTTCGTATTCCTGTACAGTACACAGGATATAGAATCAGTCCGTTTGTCGGAGGTTTCGGCAGCCGATAAAAGCGTAAAGGAAGTATTGGACGACTGCCTGAAAAATACCGGGTTGACATATAATATTCAGGATGATGTGATTGTCATTCGCAAAGCGGAAGCACTTCCGGCACTTCCACAGCAAACGATTGCGGTCAGGGGAATTGTCCGGGATGATTCCGGGGAAACCTTACCGGGTGTGTCTGTCCGGATAAAGGGAACATCTACCGGTACTGCAACCGATGTTCAGGGACGTTTTGAAATTAAAGTTCCTTCTTTAAAAAATACGATTCTGGTGTTTTCTTTTGTCGGGATGATTCCTCAGGAAGTGTCTGCTTCCGATAAAGAAATGCAGATTGTCATGCAACGGGAAGATACCCAATTGGATGAAGTTGTCGTAACCGGTTACAGTACCGTTAGCCGTGAAGCTTATACAGGATCGGCAACGGTCGTAGGGGCTGATAAGATTGCCGAACGCCCGGTAGCTTCTTTTCAGGATGTGCTTCGGGGGAATTCCCCGGGTACGTTGGTTACCTCCACCGGGCAACCGGGTGTCGGAGCAACTATCCGTTTGAGAGGTATCAGTTCGATGAATGCCTCGAATGCGCCGCTTTATGTCGTGGACGGTGTCGTTTGGGATGCTGCTAATATGTCAGGGGATGCCGAATATCCGACCAACCCGTTGAATACACTTAACCCTTCGGATATTGCCAGTATGACGATATTGAAAGATGCCGCTTCTTCTTCTCTTTACGGTTCGAGGGGTGCGAACGGGGTGATTGTAATTACGACCAAACAGGGAAAACAAGGGCAAAAGGTCAATTATACGGTAGATGTACAGTTCGGTGTATCCAGGATATTCAAGGCATCGAAGCCTGACTTGGTAAACCGGGAGGAATTTATCGACCTGTGGCTGGAAGGAGAGATGCATTATCAGATTCAGAGGAAAGCAGGTAAAAAATTTTTCGACGAAGTGAAGAAGATATATGCGGATAAAGAAGGATATAAATTCTCGGGTAAGAATTATAATGAGTGGATGAATCTGGCTAAAAGTGAATTCAATAAACAATTTAAGATTTACAATCCCGTCAAGGATGATTATTACAATGCATTTTTTGATAAAGACGGTGCAAAAGGGGAAGATTACAGCCGTTTGCCTGATGTCGACTGGTATGATGAAGTTACCCGTGTGGCTCCGTTCCAAAAAATCAATGCGTCGGCCAGAGGAGGAAACGATGTCGTAAAATTCTATACCTCACTGGAATATTTCAATCAGCAGGGGATACTCCGGAGCAGCGAGTTGAAACGGTATTCGTTCCGGGCAAATTTGTCGTCGGACAACGCCAACCGCTTTCTTAACTGGGGAATCAGCAATATGATGAGTTATTCCGACCAAAGCGGGCCACGCCGTGATGCTTTAGGGTATGCTATGCCTCAGTATACGGCATTGTCCCTGGCTCCTATTGTTCCTGTAAAATTGGAAGACGGATCGTATAATTTTAAATTTCCGAGTAATGTCAACAGTAATATGAATCCGGTGGCTATCGGAAAATATTACACTTATGCCCGGCCTCAATTGAAAGCCCTGCTTTCCGGCTGGTTGAAATTTAATTTTACGAAATGGCTGAATTTTAAAAGTGTGGCTGCCGTCGATTATCTCCATACAAGGAAACGGCATTACTACGACAAGGATTTCGGCGATGGTAAAAAGGATAACGGTTATTTGTCAGAGAGAGATGCCCGCCGGACCATGATTACCAATTCGAACCTGTTGTATTTTAATAAGACGTTCGGGGGTGTACACGATGTGTCAGCTTACGGAGGTATAGAGCTTGAAACGATGACCAGTGCTTATATCGCGGCCAGTGGTAAAAACTTTCTATCCGATGATTATCCGTACTTATCGGCTTCTTCCGTCCCGGGCGGTGTAAGCGGCAGCGGCGATGAATATGCGATGTTTTCCTGGCTGATGAAACTGGATTACGCTTACGACAATAAATATTATATCGGCGGTTCCTTCCGTAGCGACCGTTCTTCCCGTTTTCATCCGGATCACCGGGTCGGTAATTTCTGGTCGGTTTCAGGAGCCTGGCGGATTTCTCAGGAAAAATTCCTGCAGGATAATCCTGTGATCAATAACCTGAAACTGAAAGTCAGTTACGGTATAAACGGAACTTTACCCAGTAGTTATTATTCCTGGCGTTCCAGATACGGATTCGGGTATGATTATGCCGGAGATTTGGGAATCGCTCCGGTAAGTATTTCGAATAAAAAGCTGACCTGGGAAGAAAATAAAGTATTCAATGTCGGATTGGATATCCGTATGTGGGACCGCCTGAATATCGGTTTGGAATATTACAGTCGTAAATCGAGCAATCTGTTACTGGATGAGCCTATTTCTATGGTTACCGGTCACGAAGACCGTTTGGTGAATTCCAGTGCAGGCTTGAAAAATCAGGGAATAGAGTTGGAAATGTCCGTTGATATTATCAGAGACAGAAGAGTAAACTGGGAATTCAGTATGAACCTGGCTACATTGAAAAATAAGTTTTTCGGCTTGAAGAGTGACGATATCGGTACTCAGATTAAGCGCAACGGGGAAAGCTATTATTCCTGGTATTTGAGGAAATGGGCCGGTACCGATCCGGAAACGGGAGAACAACGTTGGTATTATACGGATACGGACGGTAAAAAAGCCATCACTAAAAATTACGATGAAGCGGAACGGAAAATCGTCGGTTGTGCACTGCCGAAAGTGAACGGAGGTTTTTCAACGGTGATCAGTTTCGAAGGCCTGGAGTTGAGCTGTCTGTTTACCTACGGGTTGAGACATAAGGTGTTGGATTATACGGGGCGGGTAGCGACGAAGAACGACGGAAAGAGAGATTACCGGACCATGGAACGGGATCAGCTCGACCGTTGGACACCGGATAATCCCGGAGGAAAAAATCCTTTGCGGATCAATACGAAATGGGATCGATGGTTATCAACCCGTTATCTTTATAAAGGCGATTATCTGAAATTCAAAAATCTGAAATTGCAGTATACTTTCCCTACACACGTAGTGAGTAAAATTCGTCTGGGAGGTGTAAAAATTTTTGCACAGGCAGAAAATCTGATCGCTTTTACTGCATTGAAAGGATACGATCCGGAAATGACATTGAACGGGTACCGGAATCCCGACGATTATCCGTCGGCTACGACTTACACGGCAGGATTACAGATTAACTTTTAAATTCAGGAATCATGAAAAAATATTATATATTCTTTGTATTGTTCCTTCTGGTAAACGCAGGTTGTGACGATTTTCTGGACAGGATGAATTATACCCAGATCGATGAAGGTGAGGTATTTAAAACGGTAGAGAATGCTCAGGGTGCTCTGACCGGAGTGTACGATAAATTGTCCGATGCAGACTTTTACGGCCGGCATATACAGGCTTATGAAGCTGCCAAAGGACCCGATTTCTTTGTGCTGTCTTCCAGCGGTAACCGGTATGAAAAAGAGAATGCTTACGATGAAACTTCTTCTTCTGCCGGTTATGCCAAGGATACCTGGAAGAAATTATATAGCACGGTTAAAGCGTCGGTTCTGATTATTAACGGGATCGATCAGGCAGAAGGAACGGATGCCGAAAAAGGACGGATTAAAGGAGAAGCATTGGCACTGAGAGGGCTGACCTACTTTGAATTGATGCGTAACTTTGCTTATCCGCCGATTTTCTCTTTCCCGGGGAAACCCGGATATGCCGATCAATACAAATTCGGTGTACCTGTAGCATTGACAGTTGAAGATCTGAAACGGATGGAAGAAAAACCGGAAGGACGGAAAGATGCGAAATATTGCTACGAAGAAGTGATTGTCAAAGATTTGTCGGCTGCCCGGGATTTATTGAAGCAATACGGGGGTGGGGAAGGAAAGAGCATTTCTTATCCGGCAGTATGTGCTTTGTTGTCCCGCGTATATCTTTATATGGGAGAATGGGAAGCTGCGAGAGATGCGGCCTTGGACGGACTTTCGGCGACGAAGACAAAAATGATCGATCCTAAAGATTATGCAGGCACATACTGGAAACCCTTTAACAGTGAAAGTGTCTGGGAATTACAATATACGGAAACGGATAATCTCAGTACGAATTCCCTGAATTATTTATTGAGATATCAAACTATAGATAAACCGGGAGATCCGAAAGACGGGCAGGTTGAGAGTGAGATCGGATACGGAGCTTACGGATTACAGGATGCCTGGGTAGATTTGGTAAAAGAAGTGGAAGGAGATGTCAGGACCTATCTGGTTTGTAAAACCCGGAACAAATACAACGCTTGTCGTAAATATATAGGCAATCCCCATTATCTGCACAATATTTGCCTGGTGCGCTTGCCCGAACTTTATCTGAATCTGGCTGAGGCTTATGCCGAATTGGGCTCACCAGATGCCGTAGAGACGCTGAACAATGTATATGAAAAAAGAACGAATAAAAAGTTCGATGCTACGGGTTTGGATAAAGCAGAATTAATCGGAGCGATTCTGAAAGAAAGGAGAAAAGAACTGGCGCTCGAAGGACATACATTTTGGGATTATTTCCGCAGGGCCATTCCTTTTGACCGGGAACCGGAGGAGTGTATCGACAATTCGACGAGTCATATCGATTATACACGGCCTCAGGTGGTTTATCCTATTCCGGAACAGGAAATGGATGCCAATCCCGCTATCCGGAAAGAACAGAACCCCGGTTATTCGGAATATTTGACAAATTAACGGATGTTTGGTAAAATAAAAAATATCTTTGAAATGCAGAACAGAAGCAGAGAGTTTATTTTGTCAGATATAACGGAATATTTTTTGACCGAAAATCCGGTTCATAAATAAATCCGTGGTAATAAAAAGTCAGGTTTATGACAGGTAAAAATCTTATCAGATATTTTTTGATCGTTTGCTTTATGGCAGCCTGTTTTCAGGCTGCTGTAGCAAAAGATCATCAGGAAAAGCAAAGTTCGTTGTCGGCCGATGGGCCTTATATCTTGTATGATAGTACCGGTGGTTTCCGCATGGTATGGGTCGGAGAGGATGCCGTGATCCGGGATACGTCGTATGCTGCTGTACCTGCCGGTTTTTCTTTTCCGGTGGTTTCCGGTAACGGAAAACATCGTTTCCGGGTAAAGTTGCATACTTTCGAACGTCAACCCTGGAAGATGCCGCAACCGGAAAAAATGCTCGTTATCTCGGACCCTCACGGTAATTTGGATTGTTTTGTATCCGTACTGAAAAATAACGGGGTAATCGATGAAAATTACAACTGGAATTTCGGAGACAATCGCTTGGTGATAATAGGAGATGTGTTCGACCGCGGGAAAGACGTATTGCCGGTTTTCTGGCTGATCTATAAATTAGAACAGGAAGCTGCGGAAGCCGGAGGCGGAGTCTCTTTTACGTTAGGTAACCATGAAGAAATGGTATTGCGGGGAGATTGCCGTTATACAAAACGTAAATACAAAGAACTGGCTGATAGCTTGCGGATTGCTTATCAGGATTTGTGGCAGGAAAACAGCGAATTGGGAAGGTGGTTGAGAACCCGGAATCTGGTACAAATTATCGGAAATAATCTGATTGTACACGCCGGATTAAGTGCCGAATTTCTGAAACGTAAAGAGACGGTTTTACAGATGAATGAAACGGTCGGCAAAGGTCTTTCCCTTAATAAAGAAGGCCGAAAGGCTGTATCGGCTACTTCTGCTTTTGTCTTTGATACGAAAGCAGGCCCTTTCTGGTATAGAGGAATGGTAAAATCAGCCGATAAATATCAGCCGGTTTATCTTCCGGACGTCATTCGTTTATTGAAAAAATATAAAGTTGACCGTATTTTGGTCGGTCATACGATTTTTGACGATATGACTACATTTTATCAGGGCAGAGTGATTGCTGTCAATGTCGACAACGAAGAAAATTATGAGAAAGGAAGAGGACGGGGAATTCTGATCGAGGGAAATAAGATTTCAGTGATATATGATAAGAAATCTCCGGAACCGATGTTTTAATTTTAGATTTACGATTTTAGATTGAACCCGCAAAGCAACTCTCAGAAAAAGATTAGATTTATGATTTTAGATTAAATAAATCCGACAACGAATCAACAATTTTTTGCTTGTATTCCAATCTAAAATCGTAAATCTAAACCTTATTTTGGTCGGTGGACTTTTTAATTATTTTGTTACTTTTTCATTAAATTGAAGGAGAAGACGACTGTATTTGAATTTTTGTTTTTATTTTTGAACTTAAATAACGGACAGTATGTTTTTGAATTAATTTAAAAATAAAATGAGAAGAGCGATTTATTTATTATCTGTTTTGGCAGTTGTGCTGTTTTTGTTGCCGCAATGCCAATGTGGGCCTAAAGAAAAGAAGGCAAAGTACGTATTCTATTTTATCGGTGACGGGATGGGGGTAAATCAGGTAAACGGTACAGAAATGTATTTGGCGGAAAAAGAAGGCCGGATTGGTATTAAGCCTTTACATTTCACACAATTTCCTGTTGTGAATTTTGCAACCACTTATTCTAAATACAATTCTGTTACCTGTTCTGCTGCTGCCGGAACGGCATTGGCTTCGGGAATGAAGACGAAAAACGGAACGATAGGTATGGACAGTTTGCATCAGGCTCCGTTATACAGTGTTGCTACAAAAGCGAAAGAAGCGGGTAAAAAAGTCGGAATAACGACATCTGTGAGTGTCGATCATGCTACTCCGGCAGTGTTTTATGCTCATCGTCCGGATCGTGGGATGAGTTACGAAATCGGTACGGATTTGCCGAAAGCCGGTTTTGATTTCTATGCCGGAGCCGGTTTTGTACAACCCAATAATAAAAAAGATTCGACGGCTATCAATTTGTATGAACTGTTTGACAAGGAAGGTTACACTGTAATCCGGGGAATGGAAGAGTATAAAGCCAAAGCCGGGGATGCCGGGAAACTAATTTTTATACAGCAGGAAGGAAGCGATAATTTTTCTCTGCCTTATGCGATAGATCGCTCCGGGAATGATCTGACATTGGCACAGATTACAGAGAATGCGATTGAATTTTTGACCCGGAATAACGATAACGGTTTTTTTCTGATGGTTGAAGGAGGTAAGATCGACTGGGCTTGTCATGGAAATGATGCGGCGACGGCTTTCCGGGAAGTGGTTGATATGGATGAGGCTGTACAGAAAGCGTTGGATTTTTACAATCAGCATCCGGACGAGACGTTGATTGTCATTACAGCCGATCATGAAACCGGAGGTATTGTTTTGGGAACCGGAAAATATGCTTTGAATTTACAGGCTTTGCAATATCAGAAAGTATCGAAGGATAAACTGACGGCAAAACTTCATCAGTTACGGGAAGAAAAAGGAAACAAAGTCAGTTGGGAAGATGTGAAAAGCGTGTTGACAGAAAATCTCGGATTCTGGAATCAGGTGCCGTTGAGTGAAGCTCAGGAGGCTAGATTAAAGGAGGTATACAAAAATACTTTTGGTTCGAAAAACGCGAAACCGGAGAAGAATCTTTATTCTGAAAACGAACAACTGGCTGGAGAGGCCATCCGGATACTCGATGGCATTGCAATGGTCGGTTGGACGAGCGGCAGTCATTCAGCCGGGGTTGTTCCGGTATATGCCATAGGTGCCGGAGCTCAATTGTTCAGTGGTAAACTGGACAATACCGATATTCCGAAGAGAATAGCGCAAGCTGCAGGATATTGACCGGGAAAATGATCACGAAATAGCGCCGGGCCGGAATTCGGTCCGGCGTTTTTTGTTCCCTGAAAAGCTTATTCTGCCTGTTCCGTAATAACAGAGGTAGGCATTTCTTCGTCTTCTTCGATTAATGTAGCTGCAAACAGCCACCACAATAGCAGAATGCAAAGAATAATAGCTCCGATAAGTGTCAGGATTTTTTGATGTTTCTTTTTCATATATTTTTTATTTAAGTATGCTGTGGATAATTCATTGTACGTATTGATCGTTGATTTTTTATCAAGAAATGGAATTTGTTTATATAATCTACAATTTAAAATCCACAATTAAACGGTCGTAAGGTCATTGTATTTCGTGTCCGGTCAGGGCTTTTACAAAGTCGGACTTCGGAGATCGGCGGATTTCATCGGGAGAACCTTCCTGCTCGATACATCCGTTGTTCATGACCAGAACCCGGCTGCCTAATAAAAGGGATTCCCGGATGTCGTGGGTAATGAATACGATCGTCACATGCAATTCCTGATGAATCCGGATAATTTCGGACTGAAGCATTTTCCGGGTAATTTCGTCCACGGCTCCGAAGGGCTCGTCCATCAGAAGAATATCCGGATCGGCGGCAAGTGCCCGGGCTATGCCGACACGCTGCCGTTGTCCTCCGGAAAGTTCGGAAGGATAACGTTCCAACATATCCGGGTCGAGTCCGACCGTTTGAATCAACCGCCCGACGGCTGCCGTTGTCCGTTTTTTGTCTTTTTTGTTGAGCAAACCGGGTACATAGGCTATGTTTTTTCGTATGGTCATGTGCGGAAATAATCCGATGCCTTGAATTACATATCCGATATTACGCCTTAAAAGGGTTTGATTTTCCAGAGAAATGTCTTTCCCGTTGATATATATTTTTCCGGATGTCGGTTGTATTAAGCCGTTAATTAGCTTTAACAAGGTCGTTTTTCCGCTGCCGGAGCTGCCGATGACAGTCAGAAACTCACCTTTCCGGATATCCAGACTGATATCTTTTAAAATGGTATGTTCGTCATAATCTTTCGAGACGTGATCGAATCGTATAGCGGGAAAATCATTCATAAGTCCAGGTTAATTTTGAGTCAGGATTCCCTTGCGTTTCAGAAAATTTAAAGCGACATCGTGTTCCGGTTGGCCTGCTACTTCTACAAGATAGTTGAGTTCGGACATTTCGCTATCCGTTAAAATATGATTCATTTTAGCCAGCACCTGTTTCAGTTCCGGATGTTTTTGCAACGTTTCTTCGCGGACAACGGTTGCACAGTAATAAGTCGGAAAAAAGTGTTTGTCGTCTTCCAGGACGGTCAGGCGGGCACCGTTAAGCTGCCCGTCCGTAGTAAAAATGTTCATAACATCGATTTTATCCGATTTAATGGCTTCGTATTTCAAACCGATATCCATATCCATTGTCTTTTTAAATTTGAGGTTGTAAAATTTACACAGGGCATCGTACCCTTCGTGTATTTCAAAAAAATCATACTCGGCCCCGAATCTGAATTGGTCCGGATAACGGGCCAGATCTGAAAATTTCTGTAGCCCGAATTTACGGGCATTTTCTTCTTTTACGGCGAGGCTATAGGTATTGTTAAAGCCGTAAGGACCGATCCAGACCAGATGGAACTGTTGGCGATAGGCTTCTGCCAGTTGGTCGTAAAGTTGCTGTGGTGGTAGTAAATTATTTTTTTTCAAAACGACCAGCCAGCCGGTTCCCGTATATTCGGGGTATAAGTCGAAATCGCCTTTTACAATTGCCGGGTGGATATTGCTTGTTCCGCCTCCTATTCCTTTGGTGATAACGGGATGGAGCGAGGTGTTGTTTGCAATCAGTATGGCCAGCATTTCTCCCAGGATGAATTGTTCGGTCATCGGTTTGGTGGCAATCCGGATCGTGGTATCCGAATCTTGGCAGCCCACGAATAAAAACAGGCTCGTAAGCAGATAGAGTAGTGTTGTTTTCATACCCGGCTCATTTTGCGTTTCTTTTTGATGTAACTTTCATAGCGACCGACACAACCGTCAGTGAACAAAGCCAATACGGCAATCAGTAAACTGCCGGCGACAGTCATGGCCGGATTGTTAGTGGTAATTCCCCGGTAGATGGCAACGCCTAATCCTCCGGCACCGATGAAGGCGGCGATACCTGCCAAAGCAATCGTCATGACGACCATGTTGCGTAAGCCGGTTAAAATCACCGGGAATGCCAATGGCAATTCGATCCGGTAAAGGAGTTGGAAGGGAGTGCTTCCCATACCGCGGGCGGCTTCTGTGATTTCCGGGTCGATGTTCCGGATGCCGGTATATGTATTCCTTACCATCGGAAGCAAAGCATAGATCGTGAGGGCAATAATAGCGGTGGTATTGCCGATACCTGAAAAAGGTATCAAAAAGCCGAATAAAGCGATCGAAGGAATGGTATAAATGAAATTCGTCAATCCCAGAATCGTACTCCTGCTTCTCCGGTAGCGGCTGATAAAAATACCGAGACATAGTCCGACGACTCCTGCACAGACGATGGCTATAAGGGATATCGTGATGTGTTGTAACATCAGTTGCAGGAAAAAATCCCAACGGTCCCGGTAGAGTGTAAAAATTTCTGTCAGCATAAATTTGATTTTAGAAATAATAACCGATGTTAATGTTAAAGCGGGCATGCCAGGAATCACTGCCTCCTCCCGGTCCGAAACCGTTCCAGTCCGGCCCCAGCCAGGCCTGATTTTTTCCCAGGGCGTAATCGATGTAGGTTTGTACCGGGCCTGCGGTCAACAGGCAGCCGGACACATTTTGAAAACTGTTTTTGTAATTGTCATTCCATTTTTGCAGCCACCCGAAGTCGTTGTATATTTGAAGGCTTTTGAACGGTCCCCAATGAATCGGGAATTTATATCCCAGACTCAATGAATAGATATTGGCTTTGGCGGCAACGAGATAAGGAGCTCCGTAAGCCGTCATTGTGATGAGGGTCCGGTCTTCTCCGGGAGCATTTTTAGGATACAGGGCGTAAGTCGTTGCCTGTGCTTTTAAACTGAGACCTTTCCAGTAGAGTTCGTGGTGAAGGGCAAAAGCAAAATGAGTACCGTTATTCCGGGTATCCAGGTTATATAACAGCCCGAATTCGGCCGATACACCGCTTTTTTGTATGACGTTTTCTCCCCATTTGTAAAATACCTGTCCGTTTAATTGGTTGATTTCCTTGTTTCGTCCGGCAACGTCATATCCGTAGCGATCATCAGATACTTCGGCATCGGCACTGAACAACAGTTCTTCTGCATTTTTGAAAAAAGCCAGTGCATATTCCCAATGCTCTCCCGTATGTACGAATTTGACTCCCATATCCGAATCGTCTTCCAATCCCACATAGTAGGCAATTTGAAAGAAGAAGTTGTGGGCTCCTGAAGGCTGGATGCCGAAAGGCACCCGGGTGAGTCCGACTTCGATACGGTTTTGCGGATTGAATTGGTAGCCGATCCAGCCGTATTTCAGCATAAATCCTCCGAAAGCTGTGCTGTAAAAACGAAAATCGGCATCCAACAGTAATTTTTTGTAAGAAGCTGTCGGGTGAAGGAGAAATACATCGTATCCGAAGTCCCCGCCTCTGTCCCTGTGTCCCCGGTTCCAGTCCGAAAAATTGTAATTGAAACGTAAGGCTCCGCCGAAATGGAATTGCGGAAGTGTTTTCCGTTCGTTACCGGAAACCGGAAAAACAAATAGTAGATAGAAAATGAAAATCAGAGTATAGCTCTTCATAAATCATATTTGTAAAAATTACCCCGCTTTTCCGATATCCTCCGGAAAGATATAACGGAGAGGGGAACAATTTTGTTTGAAAAAAATAGGCTCTAAATAAAGTTAAAAGGAAGAACTATTTTAAGGGAAGGTAAGTTTAAGAAGTAGATTGTCGAACAGTTATACAATAAAAGGATGGAAGATATATATTTGGATTATCCTGAATGGCAGGATACGGCCGATACGGTACATCTGTTTTTGCAGATGGCGGGGAAAGTGAAAGTGGAGCGTAGCCCGAAGCGGTCCCAATGGGCACATGTAAGGCTCTATCTTGTCCCGGACGGATTGACAACCGGACTGATACCCGGAGATTCGTCCCCTTTTTCCATTTTATTCAACTTCAGAGAACATCAGGTAGAGTTTATGAACGGTGACGGGAAAAAAGTAAATATACCTTTGGAAGATGGCGTGAGTGTTGCCGCTTTTTACGGACAGTTTGTCTCGGCTTTGGAACAAATCGGTTCACCGACCCTGATCAATGTTCATCCGCAGGAATTTTATGATCCCCTGGAATTCGATAAGGACGACAAGCATCACAGCTACGATAAGGTTGCTATCCGCAAATGGTTAGAGAATATGTTGTTTGCTTATGGTGCTATGGCCCGTTATCTGACGGCATTTCGCTGTAAAGTGCATTATCCGGCTTATTATTTTGGTACGATGGATCTGACTTGTATCGTGTTTAGCGGAGAGCCGGCACCTTTCGGTAAAAAGGACCCCGTTATGGAGAAGGCTTTTGACGAACGGTTATACGAATGTGGGTTTTGGCCGGGTGATATCAGTTTCCCGCAGGCTGCCTTTTTTGCCATGCCCTATCCTTTTATCGAAACGATAAGGGGAAATGAATCCTTGCTGCAACCGGATAAAGCTTTGTTTAAACCGGAAAAGAAGGAGTTCTTTCTGACGTTGAAAGATGCCCTTTCCTATCCTGATCCGGAACAAAAAGTCGCAGAATTTTTCAAATCCGGATTCGATATTTTTCAAAAGATAAAACGTTGGGAAAATATAGATAATATCTTGTAATTAATTGGTATACGATATGTTATATGTATTGATGAAATTAAATTTCTGATTTTATTTGTAAATGTCATTCTGAAAAAATACTTTTGCTGCGCAATGGTTTCCGATTCGTTTTCGCGAATGGAATTAAAAGGGAATGCCGTGCAAATCGGCAACAGTTCCCGCTGCTGTAAGTTCCAAAGATGTTTTGACATACTTTGCCACTGACCTAAAGGTTGGGAAGGCGTCAAAACGGAATAAGTCAGAAGACCTGCCTTGCGTATTTAGATTTTGCTCCTGCGGCGAATGGGAGAAAGTGTAACGGTATTCTGACTTTATTAAAACACTCTCAGTGTAACGTTTTTACTTGTTCGGTTATTCCCCGTGTGATGTGAAATCTGTATGAATTTTGTGGTTTTACAGATTTTATTACATGAAAAAGTGTGTGTGCATATTTTGCCTGTTGGCAATGATAGCTGTTTTACAGGCACAAAGCAGGTTGGATAGTGTGCAGCTTCTGGATGAGGCCGTTGTCGTGGCCCGGCAGTACAAAGAGATTATCCCGGCCCAGCGTTTGGAAGGTGAGCAGTTGCAGCGTCTCAATTCTCATTCTCTGGCGGATGCTCTTCGTTATTTTGCCGGTGTTCAAATTAAGGATTACGGTGGCATGGGCGGTTTGAAGACCATCAACGTGCGTAACATGGGTTCTCATCATGTAGGCGTTTTTTACGATGGCTTGCAAATCGGGAATGCCCAGAATGGAGTTGTCGATCTCAGTCGTTTTTCTTTGGACGACTTGGAAGAGGTGGCTTTGTACAACGGGCAAAAAAGTGAAATATGTCAGGCTGCCAAGGATTTTGCATCGGCTTCGGCTGTTTATTTAAAAACAAAACGTCCGGTTTTTGAAAAGGGAAAGCATACGCATGCTCTTTTGCGTTATAAGGCAGGTTCCATACAACTGTGTAATCCCTCTTTTCGTTTCGAGCATCAATTTTCCGATCGTCTGTCGATAACTGCCGGAGGTGAATACCTGCATTCCAACGGGCGGTATAAATTCCGTTACAGAAGGTTGACACCCGGAGGGGCGGTCGCTTATGACACAACTGCTATACGGAGAAACAGCGATATAGATGCATTCCGGATAGAAAGCGGTTTATATGGAACATTGTCTGACGGGGTGTGGCAGGCGAAGATTTACTACTACCAGTCCGACAGGGGACTGCCGGGAGCGATCGTACGGAATGTGTTTTCGGGCGGAGAACGGCAGGGAGATAAAAATTTTATGTTTCAGGCTTTTTTGAAAAAAGAATTGTCTCCCCGCTACAAAATGCAATTCAGTGCAAAATTTGCCTGGGATTATACTCATTATCTGTCCCGTGATACGGTGCTTTTTATGGAAGACTATGTTACCAAAAAAATGCAATACGATAACCGGTATTATCAGCAGGACTGGTATTTTTCTACGGCTCATTCCTATGCCATCCGGCCGAACTGGGAGGTATCGCTTGCCGTCGATTGGCAATACAATAAACTGAATGCGGATATGCGGGGGGTAGGTACTCTTTTTACTTTCCCCGAACGTTATTCGGCCTGGGGAGCTTTGGCGACGGCTGTGGATTTCGGACGATTGAAAATGCAAGCCAGTTTGTTGGGGACATTGGTTTTTGAAAAAGTAAGATACAATACAAAATCCCCTGATAAACACGAGTTGGCGCCGGCCCTATTTGTCGGATATACACCTTTCAGACAAACGGATCTGACCTTACGTTTCTTCTATAAACGGATTTTTCGTATGCCTACCTTTAATGATTTGTATTATACCCAGATCGGTTATAGTAAATTAAAACCGGAGTATGCCAGTCAGTATAACTTCGGTGTCAGTTATAAAAAGGAGTTTAAGGCCTCTTTTATCACGCTTTTGACGGCTCAGGCAGATGCTTATTATGCCGCGATTACCGATAAAATTATTGCAACGCCTACCGGAAGCAGTTTCCGGTGGATGATGACGAACATGGGAAGGGTGGAGAGCAAAGGGATAGATGCGACGGTTGCTGTTCAGGCGGCGATCGGGAAAGTAAAACTGAATACAAACCTGACTTATTCCTGGTCGAAAGCCCGGGATTTTACCAAAATCAACGGTTTCAAGCTTAGTTCGTATGGGGATCAGATTCCTTATACTCCCTGGCATAGCGGATCGGTTATCGGTGGGTTGACCTATAAAACGTGGGCAGTGAATTACAGTTTTATCTATGTCGGGGAACGTTATAACGGAGCGGTGAATAATATTGAACGCAACCGTATCGAACCGTGGTATACACACGATGCTTCATTGCAAAAAACTTTCCGTTACCGGGACTATACTCTGAAATTATCAGCTGAAGCCAATAATTTACTGAATCAATATTATGATGTCGTACTGAACTATCCGATGCCCGGACGAAATTTCCGTTTTATTTTAACTCTTAGCTTCTGATGAAAAAGATTATATACTTGTCCCTGCTGTTAGTGTCTTTTTGGGCTTGCCGGAAAGATGAGATTATTTTTCTTTCGGACTCCGAAACGGTTTCTTACCCCTTGGCAAATACCCGGATTAAGGGTTTTTATTTACTCAATGAAGGGAATATGGGGATGAACCGGGCTTCTCTGGATTATTTCGATTATACGACCGGCATATATACCCGTGATTTGTATTCGGAACGCAATCCGCAGATCGTTAAAGAATTAGGGGATGTCGGCAACGATATTAAAATATACGGGTCGAAAGCTTATGCCGTTATCAACTGTTCTAATTTTATCGAGGTGTTCGATGTGGAAACGACCCGGCATATCGATACCATACAGGTGCCTAATTGCCGGTATATGGCTTTTCATGAGGGGAAGGCTTATGTCAGTTCGTATGCGGGGAAGGTAGCAATCGATCCCAATGCAGAAATCGGTTTTGTGGCAGAAATAGATACGGCGACATTAAAACTGACGCGTAAAGTGACGGTTGGCTATCAGCCGGAAGAAATAGTTATTCATAACGGGAAATTGTATGTGGCGAATTCCGGGGGATATCGGGTTCCCGATTATGACCGCCGGGTGTCGGTGGTGGATTTAAAAACCTTCCGGAAAATCAAGGATATAGATGTAGCGATAAACCTGCACCGGATGCAATTGGATAAACGGGGGTATATTTATGTATCCTCCCGGGGGGATTATTACGATGTCGCTCCGGATTTATTTGTCATCAATACGATTACGGATCAGGTGGTGGCCGATTTGAATATACCGGTTAGCGAGATGTGTATGGTCGGTGATTCTCTCTATTTCTACAGTGTCGCATACAGTCATCATACGGGACAGAATACGGTGACGTATGGCATACTGGATACCCGGACGCAACAAGTCGTATCCGACAAAATAATTACCGACGGTACGGATAAGAAAATATTGATTCCTTACGGAATTGCTGTCAATCCGGAAACAAAGGAAATTTTTATTACAGATGCCCAGAATTATGTTGTAACGGGATATATCTATTGTTTTACGCCGGAAGGTAAATTGAAATGGAAGACGACAGCCGGGAATATTCCGGGGCATTTTGCTTTTGTGTATAAATGAGCTTATGTGTAATTGCATTATATCCCGTTTTTTGTGGGTTTTGAAATATGTGGTTAATAACAAAGTAACTTAAATAAACAGATTATGAAAAAAAAGACAATTGAATTTTTAATGTTGATTTCGTTGTGTTGTGCATTGTTTTTGGCATGCAGCGACGATAATAACGGTCCGGGCACTCCGGGAGGCGGTGATGATGATGAACAATTGGGAGAAATTAAAGATACGGTCTTTACCTCCTTTTCCAATGTTTTGACACGTCTTGTTTTAACGAATGCTCCGGAAGGAGAAGATGTTGTTTGGCAATGGAGTATGGAAAGTGCGCCTTCGGAGATTTATTCACTGACGGCGGCGACATCCAGAGAGGCCGTTTTTTTAGCAGGACTGCCGGGCACTTATAAATTGAAAGTTACGGCGACAAAAGGAGAGGAAAGTCAGACGGGAAACATTTCGGTGACGGTAAAGAAAAGTATTGCCGAGGCATCGCCGTATATTGCTAAAATCTATGATTTCCTCCCGGCAGTAGGACAGTTTACCAATGATTTACCTGCTTATACCGAAGGAGATACCCGGGAAGATATAATTACCAAGGTTGAAGGGTATTTGGTTGGAAAAGAGAACGGAGGGATGGTCAGTTTGGGCGGATTCGGGGGGTATATTGTTTTCGGTTTTGACCATACGGTTGTGAACGTAAAGGGAAAACGGGATATCCGGATTTTAGGAAATGCCTTCGGTTCTAATGCCAATCCCCGTCCCGATGCTCCGTTCGGCGGAAGTTGTGAACCGGGAATTATCGTCGTTTCCTACGATAAAAACGGTAACGGACTCCCGGATGACGAATGGTATGAAATTGCCGGAAGTGCATATCAGACAGCAGAGAACGAAGCTTGGTATCCTTTTTTCCTTGAGGCGGGTAAAGATGTCCGGACAATTCGTAATTATGAAATCACCTACCACCGCCCTGTGTCGGAAGAGGTTGCCGACGAATATATTTATTGGGAAGACAATCAGGGGAATTCAGGATATAAGGCTAAGAATATGTTTCACCGGCAATCTTATTTCCCTGCTTGGGTGAACGAAGACAGATTAACTTTCAGCGGAACCCGTTTACCTGAAAACGGATTGGATGAAAGTGGAGCGGGTAATTATTTTGTCCTGTATGCTTTTCGTTATGGCTATGCTGATAATTATCCCAATACAGATGACGAATCGGCTATCGATCTGGCTTGGGCTGTGGATGCCGACGGAAATCCGGTGGAATTACCGGGAATCGACTTTGTAAAAGTGTATTGCGGTGTCAATCAGGAAAACGGCTGGCTGGGAGAATGTTCTACAGAAGTAGCCGGAGCCGTTGATTTACATGTCAAAGGAATCAGTATCGATACACGGAAATAATTCATGTTTAATTATAAAATCAGAGACTATGGAAAAAATTGAAAATTATCAATCCCCGGTGATCGAAATTATTGAAATCGAAGTGGAAAAAGGATTTGCTTCTTCATCCTATCCCTGGGATAACGGAGGCAACTGGTAACGGTAAATAGAAGATAAAAACAGAAATAATGAAAAAATGGTTGTTATTATCGGTGTTATTCTCCTGTCTGCTTTGGGGGTGTCAGGAGGAGGAACACGCCCTTTCATTCAGGCCGGATGAGGGTTTGAAAGTGACAGGGAGTAATGCTTCTCCGGTTCGGACTTCGATAGGAGATCACTATAGCATTTTATGGAGTGCCGGCGATGCTATCGCTCTTTTTTCCGATAAGGCTCAGGCAGAATGGGGAATATCGGCCGACGGTCCGTTTTTTAAAAACCAAAGTGTAACCAACATTAAATATGTGTTGACGGAGGGGGCGGACAGAACTTCCGGAACCTTCGGAGTTGCCTCGGACAATCGTCTGACCTTTACCGGAAAATACGTCTGGGGAGATCCCGGGACACACTATTTTTATGCCTGTTACCCGTATCGGGATGCTGCAGGTGCTAATACCAAACTTCAGTATATACCGGTTAATTTACCCAATGCCCAGATTCAGGCAGGCGCAAATAATTCGGATCATATCGGCAAGTTGGATTTTATGTATGCCTCTTTAGCGTTGGAATCCGGAACGAAAGGAGAATACATCGGGAAAACTCTGAATTTTGTTTTCAGACATGTTTTCTCATTATTGGAATTCCACATTACCAATTCTACTACCGGAACGTTGGTACTGGAAGGGTTGACTTTGGACGGAGGAACCGTAGCGGTTGCCGGAGATTATACTTTCGACCTGAAAACCTCGGTCCTTACTTCGGGGAAAACGGCGGATGCATCCGGAACTCAGATCGAAGGAGGTAAGAGCCATGTCGTCGGACTTACTGTTGCGGGGGGAGTCGAGCTGGCAGCCGGAGCTTCCACCAAAGTCTACCTGTTGATTGCCCCTGTTGATTTTTCATCCGCGGCAGCCCGTATCACGGTAAAAACTTCTGCCGGAGACCAGGAATTTACCGGAAATGCGAATTTTCAGGCTGGGAAACGTTATACGAAGAATTTGGACGTTAATGCGTTGACTCCTGCAATGACGTATGATGTAATTGATTTCGAGGATATTGTATTGGAAGACAATGGCGTTTCTTACGGAACATCCACCGGAACGACGGATGCTTACGGTATTTGTGATATTTATACCCATACCCGTTACGGTGCGACGTTTACAGCTTATCCTTATACGGCAGCGATGGGAGGTCCTTCTGCTTTCTGGTGCGGAGTGGCTTATTCCGGAAATTGTGATATGACGGTTGCCGGAGTGTCGAATCAGTACAGTGTTTATTATAAGGACCCTTTGACATCACTGGGCGGACGGAACGGATCAGAAAGGTTTGCCATTGTCTATTGTGCTGAAAATATTATGGGACCCGATTATACTTCGGCAATTACTTTTCCGACAGCGACGGAAAAGACCGTTGACCATTTGTATGTAACCAACTCTACCTATGCCGTGCTTTCCATGCTGAACGGAGATAGCTTTGCGAAAAAATTTGCAGATGGAGATTGGTTTAAGCTGACCGTAACCGGATATAACAAAGACGGAGGACAAATCGGTACAGTCGATTTTTATTTGGCAGATTACCGGAACGGGAAGTCCGATATTATACAGCAATGGACGAAACTCGATTTAACATCGCTCGGAGCTGTAAATAAATTGACATTTACTTTATCGAGCTCCGATACCGGGACCTATGGAATGAATACTCCGGCATATTTCTGTATGGACGACATTGCAATCCGGAAATAAACAATTTAATAATTTGAAATGAAAAACGTCTGTAAAGTCGAATAGAAAGATGGAACACAAACTTTTAAATACATAATGATGGAAAAACAAAAAATTAGAAGTTATCAGCCGCCTGTGGTTGAAATCATTGAAATTGAAGTGGAAAAAGGATTCGCTTCTTCATCCTATCCCTGGGATAACGGAGGCAACTGGTAATAAACGAAGTTGATTATTAATAAAAATACAAGATAAAAAATGAAAAAAGGAATGTTATTATTCGTGTTCTTTGCCTGCTTGTTCGGAGCTTGTCAGGAGGATGAACACGGAATTTCGGTGCAGCCGAATGAAGGACTTAAAGTAACGGGAAAGAGCGGAGAGTCTACCCGCACATCGATCGGCGACGATTACAGTATTTTATGGAACAGCAGCGATGCGATCGCACTTTTTTCCGATAAGGCTCTGGCTGAGACGAACGATGCCGACCGTAATGTAACGAATATCAAATATACACTGGCATCGGGTGAAAATAATGTTTCTGCAACTTTTACCGTAGCCGATAACGTTACTTATACGGGAAAATACAAATGGGGAGCTTCGGGTGTACATCGTTTTTATGCTTACTATCCCTATCGAGAAGGTGCCGATGCAACGGCAGTCCTGACCCGTCTCCCGGCAACCCTTTCCAATAATCAGGTACAGGAGGCTGCCAATAGCTCGGCTCATATCGGGGTGACCGATTTTATGTATGCTTCTTTGAGCTTGGACGGAGGAACTGTCGGTACCTATATCGATCAGACACTGGATTTTTCTTTTCGCCATGCTTTTGTATTATTGGAATTTACAGTCACCAATTCGACGGCAGCTCCGATAGCGTTGGAAACGGTAAAATTGGACGGAAACGGACAGACGATTGCCGGTGACTATACATTTGACATTATCACTTCCACCCTGACGGCAGGGAAGACGATAGATGCTTCCGGTAATATGATCGACGGGGTGAAGCGGACTGTCGTACAACTGTCGGTGAAAGAACCTGTAACGTTGGCTGTCGGAGCTTCAACAACCGTATATATGATGATCGCTCCAACGAATTTCACGGCTTCGCCGGCGACGATTACTGTCGGAACGACAGGAGGTGTGCAGACGTTTAGCGGTAACGCCGATTTACTTGCCGGAAAACGTTATACGAAAACGCTTGACCTGACGACCTTGACTCCGGCTGTAGTCGATTATACCAAAGGTGCTTTAGTGTTGATGGAAGGCAATATGTCGAATGAAACCGGAACCCTTTGTCATATTTCTCCGGATGGAGTAATGACCCCTGATATTTATTACCGGGCTAACGGTGAACATATGGGAAATGTAGCACAGGACCTGTTTATCAATGACGGCAAAATTTATATCATTACGCAAAACGGCAGCAGAAACGGTGGAGTCGGAATGTTTGTCGTTGCCGATGCGAAAACGATGGAAAAAGTGGTGGCTTACGAAGCAGACGAGTTTACTCCGGCTTTAAGTTGGCCGACCCATATCGCAGTGACGGGAGGATATGCTTTTATCCGGGATAATAATGGGGTGTACTCTTTTAATCTTGCCACAAAAACGATTCAGTTTATCGAAGGTACAAAAGGAGTTATTAAAAACCGGATGGCCGTTGCCGGAAATAAGGTATTTGCCGCTGCCGGTAAATCCTTGCATGTATTGGAACCGGGACGGACGGATATCGTACATACCCTTACTATGGATGCCAATATATCGGGTCTCCGGAAATCGGCGGACGGGAAATTATGGGTCTCTGTAGTATCCAATCCGGCCGTTATGATGAAGATTGATCCGGCCGATTATTCTATTCTGAAAAGCAATGAATTGGGAAGTTATAAAATCGGAGCAGGCTGGGGTGCCGTGCCGGCTTTTGCTGCTTTTGGAGATAACGTGTATTTTACAAACGGGTCGACAACGATATACAGGCATGATTTTACTTCCGGAACAACAGAGCAGTTATTGAATATAACGGGTAAAATTGCAGATGCTGCAATGAATTACAACAGCTTGGGCGTTGATCCGGAAACCGGAGAAGTGTATATGGCGACAATCAAGGGATATGGTCAGGACTACAAGATCAATCACGTCAGCGTGTGGAATTTCAATGCTGCAGAACCTCTGAAAGCGACCTATGCCGGTTACTTCCGTTTCCCGGCAGGGGTTTATTTCCCGGCGGAATTTAAATAATGTAATAAAGGTTTGAAAGTAACGGACTGTGACTTTCAAACCTTTTATTAAATCAATATTAGTATGAAAATTAATCCAGATTACCGGTTGCGGGTGATTGCCGGTGAAAATATCGTAATTATGCACGGCACGCAGGGTGCCGATATGACCAAAGTAATTTCTCTGAACGATACAGCCAAAGAATTATGGGTAAAATTCAGGCATAAGGAATTTACGGAGGAAAATGTGGTGGAACTATTGATGAAAACCTATTCGATCCCCGAAGAAATAGCGAAGCGCGATGCTTTGGTATGGATAGATTCTCTGAAGCAATGTAAAGCTATACTTTGATATGGAGCATGAAAAAATAGTGGTCGGACTTTTACGTACTGCTATAGGTAGATGCCCTGCGGAGATAAAAGAACTTGAAATGCTTTCCGGGCAGGATTGGAAAGAAGTATATAAAATCGCTTCCGGGCAGGGAGTTCTGGCTTTGATATGGGACGGATTGAAAAAATTATCTGCGGAGTATTTACTACCGAGGGAGTTACGCTTGCAATGGGTGTTGAATGTGGAAAAAATAGAAAACCGTTTTGCCCGGTATACCCGTACAGCCGGAGAACTGGCCGGAGAATTAGCCCGACAGGAAATTCGTATAATGATACTGAAAGGATTGGGACTGGCTTCTTTATATCCGGTACCCGCTCACCGCGAAGGAGGTGACATTGACGTGTGGTTGTTCGGTAAATACGAAGAAGGGAATAAATGGGCAGAAGATAACGGAATAGATGTGAATGTGGATTATTATAAGCATTCTAAATTTTATTACCGTGCCATTCCGGTTGAAAATCATCAATATTTCCTGAATGTAAAAATGGATACCGTTGACAAATGCCTGGAGAAAAAGTTATACGATATACTGGCTGACTGTCCTTGTGCGGAATTGCCGGTGCAGGCAAATAAATTATGGACACCTCCGGCAGATTTCAATGCATTATTCCTATTGCGGCACGCAGCGGTTCATTTCGCTTCCGAAGGCATCGTTCTGCGGCATTTTTGCGATTGGGCTCTTTTTTGGCAAAAATGTGGACAGAAAGTAGATGTTGGTGCATTTATGAACACCTTGGAAGGAACGGGTTTGTTGGAATTTGCCCGGGTATTTACGGCTTTGGCTTTCGATGTAACCGGAATAGATCCTTGTTGTTGTCCTGTCCCTCCGGGTGAGAACAAGCAGTTGTACCGTCGTATGCAGAATGAGGTACTGAGTGTTGTTGTGCAGAATAAACCTATCGGAAAATCGGCGTTTACCGTCTTTCTATTCAAGGCCCGGCGGTTCTTTTCGTCTCGCTGGAAACACAAACTTGTTTACCGTAGTGCATTTGTAAGCCGTATTGGTTATTCTGTTGCCGAGCACCTGAAACATCCTCATTTGTTATTGAAGTTACGGTAAAGAAACGATTTATGGAAGGAAACAGGAAAAAAGTTTATCGTATCGCCGGACATATGTTGGTGATCGGTGGCTCCGGGACATCGGAATTATTGGAACGGATGGGATGTTTTGTCCCGTTTTTAAGTGAAGAGTCGTCTGCTTGTCCTGATTTAACAATCGAGACGGACCGGATTTTACCTTCGGTGCCGGGTATCTTATTTTATGAAAGCTTTTTGGAGATCGGACATTTGCGGATATATAAGGGAGAGGCTTGTTTTCTATGCAGTCTTCAGTCGTCCGACGGATATAGTTCGTTTCATTTGCTTTGTTTCCCCGGGCGGCGTAAAGTGCTGACAGATTCGACATCCCACCCGGATTTGTTGCGTTTCGGATTCTGGGTGGCTTACAATATATCTTTTGCCATGCAGCGGACGATAGCAATCCATGCTTCTGTCATTACGTGCAATGGGAAAGCCGTTCTTTTTTTAGGGGAATCCGGGACCGGTAAAAGTACGCACACCCGTATATGGTGCGAACATATTTCCGGTGCCGTTTTATTAAATGATGACAGTCCGGTTGTACGTATTACCGAAGGATATCCGCTTGTCTCCGGTTCTCCCTGGAGTGGCAAAACTCCATGTTACAAGAACGAAGCTTATCCTTTAATTGCTTTGGTACGCCTGAAACAAGCTCCGTATAATCGAATTTCGGAGTTATCCGTATTGAGGGCATTAGGGGCTGTGTATCCTTCCTGTCCTCCGGAGTTAATGGGAGACGTAGAACTCTCTGATGCAATTTGCATGACGATTTCCGATGTTTTACAGCGGGTCCCTGTGTATATCCTGGAATGTTTGCCTGATCCGGATGCTGCCGGATTGGTTTACCAAACCATTTTCCGTTCATGAAAACCGTTTCGAATTTATTGTTGGAAGAAGCGATAGCTGTATTACAGGAAGGTAAAAACGTCAGTCTTTACATACGGGGAAACAGCATGTTTCCTTTTCTCCGCGACGGCAAGGATATTTTGGAACTTTGTCCTCCCGGAGACAGGGCATTGGGGCGGGGAGATGTGGTTTTATTCCGCTATGGAGGAAAACTATTGTTGCATCGTATTATCGCCCTTCGGGGAGAGTATTTTATTATGCAGGGAGACGGTTGTTGGCAAAATAAGGAAAAAGCCGTTCGGTCCGATATTTTTGCGATCCTTTTTGCCGTTCGCTATCCGGATGGCAGAATACGTCATTGTCAGTCTTTTACCTGGCGCTTTTATTCTGCTCTTTGGTTTCATCTCCGGTTTATCCGGCGTTATGTATTGGCCGTCTTGCGGCGTATATGATTGACGGTTAAAAGCCTGCTTGAAATCATGAATTTCAGATTGCACTCACAATCTACCTTGGAAATCTATGATTTTGGATAAGAACCGTCTTTGGAGTTTGATTAATGCTTGTCTTGTGTCTTCGCAGATCAACGAATCTACGGTTCTGATCCGTTTAAATCGTAGATTAAAAATAAATCAATACCTGTCGGAGGGGGGATTGATTTTGTTTTCTTTCCAGTGTTTATAAAATGTACTGCGGGAAAAACCATATCGTAAACAAATGGTTTTAACAGGCACCCCTTGTTTTAATAAATCTGCGATACGTTCCCGCTTTTCGTTTAACAATTGGTGTTTGGGCCTGTAATTTGCGGGTCTGCCCAGTCGGATACCTGCCTGACGGCGGGTGGCCAATGCTTCCCGGGTACGTAACGAAATCAGATTCCGTTCGATTTCGGCTACCAGCCCGAAAGCAAAAGCCAGTACTTTGCTATTGATACTGTCGTCGAAAGCATAACCGTCTTTTGTACTGTAGACCGTTATTTTACGTTCCAGGCAATTGTTCAATACACTCATAATATCATAAAGCGTCCGGCTCAAACGGGAAAGTTCCGTGACGATCAGGCTATCTCCGGATTTTAATGATTTTAACAGATGTCCCAAATTGCGGTCTTCTTTACGGCAACGTCCGCTGACTACCTCTTTTTCCCAACGATCGATCGTCATTCCTCTTGCCTGTGCGAATTTTGTAATTTCATTCCGTTGGTTGATCAGATGTTGTCGTTCCGTACTGACTCTTAAATAAGCTACAATCATAGTATTACAGATTTAATGAATCTGTGTAAGTAACGAAAAGAAAAAAGAAAGGCTACGGTTTTTATGGTAAGAATGTCTAAAAAAGCGTAATTAAACGTTCGATAAAATAGACAACAACCCAATGACCGGATTGTTAAAAAAAGAAATTGAAAACAGACACCGTAAAAAATTATTAATCAACAAGTGATATGAATTTTGGATATCAACAAAAAATATCATACATTTGTATTTACATTTGTTCATTTAAATGAACGTTAAAACGGACACATTTATTGTGTTGTTATCATTCAGAGTCAGACGTTGTTTTGACAGTTTTGGACGTAAAAGAGTCTCCCGGTGGCGTCGCCGTGGGTTGCTACACGCGTAGGGTAACAGACCGGGCGTGAATCGGATTTGGTTCCGGTGGGGAAACCCCCGAAGGCAACGCCGTCGCTGTGGTCAGGGAGCGGGAGTTCGATTCTCCCGGCGACGACCAAATAAAAACAGACTATTTATATTTTGTGAATTATGAACCTATCTCTTCAGAATCTTTCTCTTTTGGCTCGAAGCTATTTGTTGGAGTCCCTTTGTGAAACCGGCAGAAGACATCAGATTCAATCCGGAGATAAATTATGGAGTGAAGAACAGCAAACGATAAAACGTATGATAACCGAGTTGTCTGCCGATATACTGGAATATTATTCTGAAGAGCAGGATATTACAATAAAGGCAGAAGCCCTTATCGCCCTTATGGATGCCCGGGAAATCGGTAATACGGAGAAGGAATTGCAACAGGCATTGGCGTTTGCAGAGCGCTTGTTGCCGCAAATGGCAGGGTCGCCTTTAAAATGTAAGCTTTTATCTTATTGTTATTATTATATAGAAGAACCGGAATGTGCAAAAGAAGCTTCCCGCATTATCGAAAGTTGGGATAAAACCCAATATACGCCGGAAATGAGGGAGGCTATTGAATGCTACAATATGTTGATTTGACATTGCTTTGTTTGCATTCAACGGGAGAGGTCTTTATGGGATGAGGAAAACTGATTTATCTATTGATAGATAGTGTTTTAAGTATTAACTAAAAATCCAAAGCCATGAAAGTAAATGAAATTTTTACTGTTGAACGGGAAGTAAGCCCGAGTATCGGTACCAATTATTTTTTGGTCCGTTTAGAAGGAGGATTAGCTCTCCTGGAAGAAGGTACACGTTCGGAACCCGGAGAATATCGCATAGGTGCTCCGTTGAAAAAATACTTTGTATTTAAATGTCTCGAGCCGGGGGAAGCGGCCATTCAATTTGCATTTTTCAGGGCCTCTTCTCCCGATGATCTGCTTTATGAAGAAGTGCTTCCGATTCAAATCGAAAAAAATGCCGATTTCGATTCTACGCTTCCCGGAGGCTGGAGTCCCAGGCGTCCTTTGACAGAAGAAGATCGGAAACTGTTCGAAACAGTAATGAAGGGGTGGTGCGGAGCTACATACGATCCGATTTGCGTTTCGAGTCAAATCGTAGCAGGCACAAATTACCGTTTTACCTGCAAAGTGACTACTGCAACGGAAATTTCTAAAACATACCATGCTATCGTTGCTGTATTTGAGCCCCTCCCGAATGAAGGGAAACCTTATATCACAGATATTATCCGTTTGTTAGGTGTATAATGTTTAAATTTTATTATTATGGAAGAAAAGGGTTTTGATATTATTTTTTCACAGCTTCAGAAGCATGTGGAAAATCAATTGGCAGGAAATGATGAGTTTCCCCAAGCAACCACACAGTCTTGTAATGGAGGCGGTACGATTCCATTTGAAATCGACCTGGACCGTAATGGTAATGCACATTATCAGATTTCTAAAAAAGGCTGGGGCGTTACGATTTCTGCTACAGCTACCATACAGGAGCCTGGCGGTGCTGTTTTTAGTATAAATGTACGTTCCAGTGACGGAGGTGGAGGGGACTGGAGTAATATACCGACCGGTGGCTCTGTTTCCTGTAAGTTGAAGACCAGTTTTTGGCACAGTACGACAATTACGATCGATATACACAGTTCCAAGCCGAATTGCAGGCTGAAGGCTGAATTGAGATATAGTTATTGATCGCTTTACCTTATCCCAAGTGCCCTGTAAAAAGGGCACTTTTAAGTTTTACTTTTCGGTCGGCCTCTTTCCGTATTTATTTCCCGGTTATTTTCCAATTGATGTGTTGACGAAACATTGAAATCCGATCCTCCTTCAAATCATATAGTATTGTCCGGAAAAGCAGACAGCCTTTCCGTATGTTTTTTATTGTGTCATTTCATCTGTCCTATGACTCAGAAAATACTCGCTACATTGTTTTGTTATAGTGTAAATAAATACTTCATCTTTATTCACTGATTATGGCTGTAAACCAATTGAAAGCCGGAGCTTTCCTTTCCTATGTGTCCATAGGATTGAATAATCTGGTCGGATTACTCTATATCCCTTTTATGTTGCGGATGATGGGGCAGAATGAGTACGGTTTGTATGCATTGGTGGCTTCCGTTATTGCCTATCTGACGGTGTTGGATCTGGGGTTCGGGAATGCCATCGTGCGTTATACCGCTAAATTCAGAGCAGAGGGAAAAATGACCGAGCAGTATGATATGTTCGGTATGTTTCTGTTGTTGTATAGTCTGATCGGTTTGATAGCGTTTCTGATCGGTTTGGGTTTGTATTTCAATGTCAATGCCTTGTTTGACCGTTCAATGACAGCGGAGGATTTGGACAAAATACGGATTATGATGCTCCTGATGACGCTGAATCTGGCTTTTACCTTTCCCCTGAGCATCTTTGGTTCTATAATAACCGCCTATGAAGATTTTGTTTTTCAGAAACTGGTAAATATTGTACGCATTATATTGAACCCTCTGGTTATGATCATACTGCTGCTGATGGGATACCGGGCCATAGGTATGGTTGTCGTAACGACCTTGTTCAATATAGCAACACTCCTCGTCAATTGCTGGTATTGTTTTCATAGAATTCATATCCGGATTTGTCTGGGACGTTTTCAATGGGGATTCCTAAAGGAAGTGAGTATCTATTCTTTCTGGATTTTTCTGAATGCCATCATGGACCGGATTTATTGGAGTACCGGTCAGTTTATACTGGGTATTTACAAGGGGGCTGCAACCGTGGCTGTTTATGCTGTGGCGATTCAGTTGCAGGGAATATATATGAGTTTTTCAACTGCCATTTCAGGCGTTTTTTTACCCAGGGTGACAGCCATGGTAACGAAAGAGAACAATGAGAAAGCCATATCGGATTTGTTTATCCGTACGGGGCGGATTCAATATATCGTAATGGCTTTTATGCTGACGGGGTTTATTTTATTCGGACGTCCTTTTATTCATTTATGGGCCGGGACAGATTACGATGAGGCTTATTACATAGCCCTGCTTTTTTTTGTTCCGTTGACGGTTCCGTTGATTCAGAATCTGGGAATTACCATTCTTCAGGCCCGGAATCAGATGCGTTTCCGTTCTTTGCTTTATGTGGTGATCGCTTTGGTCAGTTTAGGTATTTCTATTCCTATGGCAAGGCTTTATGGAGGGATTGGTTGTGCTTTGGGAATAGCTTTTGCTCTTGTATGTGGCCAGATTATAGCTATGAATATCTATTATCACAAAAGGATTCATATTGAAATTATCCGGTTTTGGATAGAGATTGCGAAGATGTCTCCTATACCTTTGGGATTAGGGATTATATTTTATTTTTTTTTAAGATGCATACCTCTGGATACTGTCTGGCAGCTGGGGTTAGGTATAGTTGTATTTACCGTAATTTATATACCTCTTTTTTGGTTTATGGGTATGAATCAATATGAGCGTGATTTGTTTTCAGCTCCTGTAAAAAAAATACTGGGAAAATGCTTCAGATAAAAGAAAAAAAGGATTGTTGCGGCTGTGAAGCTTGTATTCAGCGTTGCCCGCAGCAGTGTATTGCTGTGCGTGAGGATTCAGAAGGATTTCTTTATCCGGTGGTGGACGAAGGAAGGTGTACGGATTGCGGCTTATGTGAGAGGGTGTGTCCCGGGCTTCAGCCGGGAGAGCCCCGTGAGCCGTTGAAAGTATATGCTGCCAAAAATCCGGATGAGAAGGTGCGTATACAGAGCTCTTCCGGAGGAATTTTTAGTTTGCTGGCGGAGCAGGTGATCCGTGCCGGAGGAGTGGTGTTCGGAGCCCGTTTTGACGGGCGGTGGGAAGTGGTTCTCGATTATACGGAGGCGATGGAAGGGTTGGAGGCTTTCCGTGGTTCGAAATATGTGCAGAGCAGGACAGGTGAAACGTACAGGCAGGCTGAGACGTTTTTGAGGGCGGGCAGGAAGGTTTTGTTTTGCGGAACACCCTGTCAGATTGCCGGATTGAAGCTTTTTTTGCGAAAGGAATATGAGAATTTACTGACAGTTGATTTTATTTGCCACGGTGTGCCTTCTCCGGGAGTTTGGCGGAAGTATCTCCAGGAAATAGCCGCCCGCAGGGCCGCTGGAAAAAATACAGTTTTGTCTGCATCTTTAAATACAAGTGATGATATATCACAGAATATTTCTTCCATTTCATTCAGGGATAAGGCATTAGGCTGGAAAAAATTCAGTTTTGTTGTCCGTCTCTCCGCGACGGACGGAGCGGAGAAAAATTCAGTTTTGTTGTCCGAATGTTTCTCTAAAAATCTTTTTATGCGGGGATTTTTGACAAATCTCTATCTGCGGCCTTCGTGTTATGCCTGCCCTGCAAAATCGTTCCGGTCGGGTAGTGATATGACTATCGGCGATTTTTGGGGTGTAGAGTGTGTTTTGCCGGATTTCGATGACGACAAAGGAATCAGCGGGGTTATGCTCAATACCCGGAAAGCGGAAGTATTGTGGAAAAGTATTCCGGTGGATTGTAAAAGCGTTTTATACCCGCAATTATACCGGGCCAATCCTGCCTTGGAAATGTCTGCGAAAGAATCCGGGAACCGGAAATTGTTTGTGTGGAAAGAAGGGCAGCTGCTCCTTCCTTTGATAGAACGTTTGACTCGTGAAAGTCGGTGGAAAAAGCTGAAGGCTGGCAGCCGGTTTTGTTTGCGTGTTTTTTTGCAAAAAACGGGCTTGTTTCATACGGTTATCTCAATTATAAGAAAGTGTAAAATATGAAAATAGGTATCCTTACTTTTCATTTTGGTAATAATTATGGCGGATTGTTGCAGTGTTATGCTTTGCAGGAAGTTTTGAAACGGGCAGGGTATGAGGTGGAAATTATCAATTATCGTCCGGGTTCTTTTTCATTTTGCCGGAGAGTATGTAATAAAATAAAGAGCATAAACTCATGGAAAGTATTAGCCGGATTATTCCGGGAGTATTTCCTGTCATGTTTACGGTCCGGTCATAGTCAAAAAAATAAGGACGTGGAGGATATCCTGACGGAGTTCGATCTTTTCAGGGAAAAATATCTCCATTTATCTTCGCCTGTTACTGAACAAAACATAGGAGAGTGGTGTGCTCAAAGATATGACGCTATTGTCGTCGGAAGTGATCAGGTCTGGACTTCTTTGTATGAAAAAAAATATATTTATTTTTTGGACTGGAAACCTGAATTTCCGGGAAAACGCATTAGCTATGCGGCTTGTTCGGCCCATGAATATGTCCGTAAAAAACAAGCGGACCTATTGTCTGTTTTGTTGGGTAAATTTGATTATTTGTCTGTCCGGGATATGACCACGGCCCGGTTGATAAAACAGATTACCGGCAAAGAGCCTGATATTGTTCCTGATCCTACCCTGATATATGATTTTAAAGAGTTTGTAACGGATATACCGGTACAGCCCTATATACTGACCTATATATTGGGAAGTGAGATTACCGGAGGTCATGAGGAAGCTCTGAAAAGGATAAAAGGAAAATACGGTTGTTTAAAGGTGATCTCCGTTCATCTTCCTCAGGGAAAAAATGATATCCGTTTTTATGCGGATGAAAATCATTATACAATCAGTCCTGAAAAATGGGTGGATCTCTTTGCCCATGCTTCATTTGTTTATACGGATTCTTTTCATGGTATCATGTTTGCGGTCAAATTTCATATTCCTTTTGTTGCTTATTATGCAAATCTTATCCGGGCTTCACGTTTGCTTGATTTGAAGGAGCGTTGTTCTGTTTCCAATATTATAAACCGTACGGCCGATATAACGGAGGCGAATATGAAAGCAGTTGAATTTGATGATCTGAAAGTGGATTTTGATAAGCTGTTAAAAGTTGACTGAACGTTTTTTTAGGCACAATACAAAATTTACTTAGTCGATGATTCCCTATATTTTGATTTTGTTGCTGTTGTGTTTGGGGCTTTTTTATGAATTATATCTGCCTTCTGCCCGGCAAGGTATGGTCAGCTTCCAGCATAGAGCGGTTTATTTCTTTCTGGTTTCGGCTGTGGCTCTGATGACCGGGTTCAGGGACATGATAGGCGGGTATGACGTTTATATCTATGCCTGGTTTTTTGACGAAATTCCGGCGATAGATAACTTGTTCCCCTGGTCGGCAGGAGATCCCTCTGTTTATTTTCGTTTTGAACCCGGATATTTGCTTTTAAATTCGGTGATTAAGTTTTTTTGTGCGGATGCGTATTTTTATTTTTTTACGGTTGCCTTGCTGACTTACTTTTTGATAGGGAAAGCTTTCCGGAGGTATCCTTTTTTTGTGTTCGCTTTTTTCCTGTTTTTTGCCAAATTCTTTATTGTGGGTTTTGTTTATACCCGGCAGTTTATAGCCATGGGGATCGTATGGTGGAGTCTTCGTTTTCTGGAAGAAAACCGGAAAAATGTGTTTTTGGTTTTTCTGTTACTGGCAACGACTATTCATTACAGTGCTTTCGTCGTGTTTCCGATGTATTTTCTGGCAAACCGGCGATTTTCCGGCAAATTCCTGGGCATTGTATTTGTTGTTGCATTGGTCTTGGGTGTTTCGCCCTTTATCAAATGGGCGATGGCTTCGGTGAATCATTTTTTGATGCTGGATAAGCTTGACGGATATGCAGAAGCAGCCCAGGATCCGTTTCATATCCCCTATTTTATAGAAACGTCTTTGGTGGTGGCCGGGGTGCTTTACTATCGTAAAAGGATATATGCCGATAAAAAATATATCGTGTTACTGAATATGTTGGTATTGTATTCGGTATTCTCTTATCTGACGTTGCGGGATGCAGGCGTGATACGCTTTATCTGGTATTACTTTATCGGTTATGCGGTTTTGGTGCCTGTTATGTTGTTCCGTTTTGTCCGCTATAAAGAATTGATTTTGCTGTTTGTACTGATCTATTTTTCTTTTGTGTATTTCAGGAATGTCATCGTCCGGGATGACGGAAATTTTATTCCCTATAAGGCGGTATTTATGGATACTCACCGGGAAGATAAATTCAGATGATAAGTCCATTGGCTTATTCAATGTTTTTTAATTGCCTTATTTTCAGATTGTTAAATTTCTGGGAATGTATGGCTGATTTTGAACAGGTACTTATATGGTTACAATTTTTACCCCCACTTATAACCGGGCATATATTATCGGTAAGCTGTACGGGAGTTTGCTGGAGCAAACCGACCGGAATTTTGAATGGCTGATCGTCGATGACGGGAGTACGGATAATACCCGGGAGCTGGTCGGTTCTTTTATCCGGGAAGACAGGATTTCTATCCGTTATTTCCGGCAGGAAAACGGAGGCAAACACCGGGCGATAAATCGCGGCGTACGGGAAGCCGCCGGGGAGTTGTTTTTTATTGTGGACAGTGACGACCAGTTGACGCCGGAAACTGTGGCACGGATTGTTTACCATTACGAAACGGTCCGGGAGGATAAAACCTTTGCCGGAGTATGCGGTTTGAGGGCCTACTTTTCCGGTGAAAAGATTGGAGGAGAGTCGGATTTTGGCATTCTGGACTGTAATGCATTGGATTATCGGTTTAAGTATGCGATCAAAGGGGATATGGCAGAAGTTTTCCGGACGGGAATATTACGGGAATATCCTTTTCCGGAAATGGAAGGAGAGAAATTTTGTCCGGAAGGCTTGATATGGAACCGAATCGCCCGGAAATACAGACTCAGGTATTTTTATGAAAAGATTTATTTGTGTGATTATCTGCCCGATGGTCTGACGGCCGGTATTGTAAAATTACGGATGAAAAGTCCGTTGACATCGATGACTTATTATAGTGAGTTATATCATAGTCCTATCCCTTTTCTGCAAAGGATGAAAGCAGCTGCGAATTATTGGAGGTTTGCATTTTGCTCGGATCGTTATTTTTCTGCTAAGATCAGACAAATCGGTTTTTGTTCTTTGCCCTTCTTTCCCATTGGTTTTTTGTTACACTTGAAAGATAAGCGTTCATGAAAATATTGCAGGTCATCACTTCTCTCCGGATGGGTGGGGCAGAGAAACTGATTGCGGATATGGTGCCTTTGTACCGGGAGCATGGTTATGAAGCGGATATTTTGCTTTTTGACGGAAGCGACACTCCTTTAAAAAAGGAGTTGGAGGAAAAAGGAATCCGGGTGTTCCAGGTGGGACGCAGTACAAAAGTTTATAATCCGTTGTTTATATTGAAATTAGTTCCTTATTTGAGGCAATATGATATCGTTCATACCCATAATACGGCGTGCCAATATTTTGTAGCACTTGCGAAGCTGATTTCCGGCAGTCGTGTACGATTGGTCACGACAGAGCATAGTACGACTAACAGGAGACGGGAAACCCGGTGGTTTCGTCTGGTGGATAGATGGATGTACGGTTGTTATAATGCTATAATTACTATTTCCGGTAAAGCGACAGACATGCTGTCGTCTTATCTGGCGAAGGCCGGGAAAATATATACCGTATATAATGGCATTCACCTGCCTGTGTTTTTTAATGCCGGACCGTTCGCTAAAAATGAAATAATGGCGGGAGAGTTTTTTTTAGTGTCTATGGTTGCCGGTTTTCGGGAAGAAAAGGATCAGGATACGCTTATCCGGGCAATGGCTTTACTTCCTGACAATTATTCCCTGTGCCTGGTCGGAGATGGAGTCCGTCGTCCTGTTTGTGAAAAATTGGTGAAAAAACTGGGGCTGGAGAGGCGGGTTGTTTTCCTGGGAGTAAGGAATGATGTGCCCCGTTTATTGAAAACTTCCGATGTCGTAGTTATGTCCTCGCATTGGGAAGGATTCGGGTTGGCAGCGGTAGAAGGTATGGCTGCCGGTAAGCCGGTTGTTGCTTCGGATGTTCCGGGGCTGGCTCAGGTCGTCGACGGAGCCGGAATTTTATTCCCTGTTGAGGATGCCCGGGCACTGGCCTTTCATATTGAGCATTTGATGAATGATCAGTCCTGGTATCAGCAGATTGCCGGGTTGTGCCTGCAACGGGCTTCTGAATATGATATCCGGAAAACCGTGGATGCTTATGAAAAGATTTACGAGGATTTATATAAAGGCCGGATTTAAAAAAAGAGGGGATAGGGTTGGTTGTATGGTAAATTTGCTTTGGATTTTCGGGACATTACTTCTGTTTTCGGCTTGGATTTTCGGGATTTAATTCGGTTTGGCGTGCGATAAATGATTTTGAATCAGATATTTTAATAATTAATTGATTCTAAAGTTCCCGATAAAAGTTTATATTTGTCCTATAAAATCTGATGGTTATGGAAACGGTGAATTTAGATGGTATACGAATGAATATTTTCCGGGAGATTATGAAACTGGATGAGGTGAGTTTACTGGAAGTTTATAAATATATGGTTTCCAGACACATGTGTGATAAGGCAGCAGAGAAAGAAGTTGTAAAGGAAGTGTTGTCTTCTTCTGTTAATGAAGCCTTGAAAGCGCAAAAGGAGGGAAGATTGTGTTCTACTGAAATTGCAATGGGCAAACTTGATCAGGAAATGCAATGGAAATAAACTGGACTCCGCAGGCTATTGACAGTTTGATAGAAACGATACATTTTATTCACGATCATTTGGGAAATAACGTTGCCCGTAAAATTCGTTTGATGATAGAAAAAAAGGTGGGGTTACTTGCAGAAAATTCATTGTTAGGGAAAGTGGCAGAGGAATATGCATTCAATCAAACGGAATTCCGTTTTCTGATAATTAATAAAAAATGTAAGGTGTTTTATTTTATAAATGATGGTTGTGTACATATTGTTTTGGTATGGGATAATCGTCAGGATATTATCGGTTTAAAGAAGTTGTTGAATGAAAAAGATTAAATATTCTGATAATTATAAATAAAATGATTGCGGATATCATGGAATAAGTCAACTGACTTGTTATCCTGTTGAGAAATCAGCAGGATATTTTTTTGTAAAATATTTATAGTTCTGCTTCCCTTGTCTGAAAAGACAGGGGATTTTTATTTCTAACCTGTTAAAAAAATATAATCTTATGTGTGCAATTGCCGGAATATTCAGTAAAAGTGAGGGAGTGGATAAGCAGGAACTGGAACGGATGTGCGAGCGGATGAAGTTGCGGGGGCCGGACCGGGGAGGGCTTTACGCGGGAAAGCAGGTCGGGCTGGGGCATCGCCGTTTATCGATTATTGATTTAAGCACGGGCGATCAGCCTATGTTTTCGCCCGACCGGAGCGTGGTGATCGTTTTTAACGGGGAGATTTATAACTTCCGGGAGTTGCGGCAAAAATTGGAAGCGCAAGGGCAGGTGTTTGTGACACAGAGTGATACGGAAGTAATTCTGAACGGTTACAGGCTTTATGGCATGGAGGGGATTCTCCGGCAACTGGAAGGTATGTTTGCTTTTGCTTTGTATGATACGGTTAGCGGAGATTTCTATCTGGCCCGGGATAAATTCGGGGAAAAGCCTTTGTTTGTGCGGGAGGAAGAAGGGAAGGTGAGTTTTGCTTCGGAACTGAAAGCCTTTGCTCCCGGTTTGGAGCGTTTTCATCTGGATACGGAAGCTTTGAATTATTTTCTGACACTGAGTTATATTCCTGCTCCTTATACGATTTACCGGGAAATCCGGAAACTGATGCCGGGCGTGTACTGGAAGATTACGCACGACGGAGACCGGAAGATTTATCGCTATTATCATCTTGCGGAGCAGTTTTCCGGGGAAAAAGAGCAGCTTTCTTTCGAAGAAGCGAAACAGGAGCTGAGGGAACGGCTGACAGAATCGGTCAGGCGGAGAATGATTGCTGATGTACCGATGGGGGCTTTTCTGAGCGGGGGAATAGATTCGAGCATTGTTTGTGCGATTATGAGCCGGATTTCGGAGGAACCCGTCCGCACTTTTTCCATCGGATTTCAGGAAAAGGATTATGATGAGAGTGACAGGGCCAGATTGGTGGCGGAACACATCAAATCCTGTCACCGGCAGTATACCCTGGATTACAGGGATGTGGTAAAGGAACTGGACGACCTGATTCTGTATTATGATGAGCCGTTCGGGGATTCGTCGGCCATCCCTTCTTTTTACGTGGCCCGTCTGGCCCGGAAAGAGGTAAAAGTGGTATTGACGGGGGATTGTGCGGATGAGGTGTTTGCCGGATATGAAAAGTATCTGGGACATTACTATGCGGAACGTTTCCGCCGCTTGCCCCGCTGGATTCAGGCTGTGATCCGCCGGGCCGTAGAATGGTTGCCTTACAACCGGTTTACGAACAATATATTGCGCAAGGCTGGTAAGGTCATAGAGAATGCGGGTCTGGAAGATTTTGATTTGTATTACAACCTGATGTCTCTGGGTTTCCGGGACGATGAACGTACAAGGCTGCTTTGTCCGGGCGTTTTCCACGACATTAAGCCGGAAATCAGGGCAAGATATGATGTTTTGCAGGGAGGTCCCGTATTGACCCGTGAGCAATTGACCGATGTGCAGGTCGTGCTGGAAGGGGATATGTTTGTGAAAGTCGACCGCGCCTGTATGAAGAGTTCCCTTGAAAACCGGGCTCCGTTTATCGATTCCGGAATTGTGGAACTGGCTTTCCGTCTGCCGCCGGATTACAAACTGAAAGGAAGGAATAAAAAATACATTCTGAAGGAAGCCTTTAAAGATCTGCTTCCCCGGAAGACTTTTTCTTTTTCAAAACGGGGATTCGGTGTGCCGGTCGATTACTGGTTCAGAAATGAGTTAAAGGATGAACTGAAAGCTTTACTGGACAAAGAACTTATTGAACGGCAGGGCATATTCCGGTATGGGGAAGTGCAGCGGTTGTTGACCGAGCACCTTTGCGGCCGGAAAAACCATAAAATAAAACTCTGGAATCTTTATGTGTTCCAGAAATGGTATTTAAATCAGAGTAAAGCATAAAAGAAGGTTTCAGTTGAAAATTAATAATTGATAATATGCGAAAGGTATTGGTTACTGGTGGGGCCGGTTTTATCGGTTCCAATCTTTGTGAGGCTTTGCTCGGGCAAGGCGATGAGGTTTGTTGTCTGGATAATTTTGCTACCGGGAAGATCGGGAATTTACTTCCGTTATTGCAGCGGTATCCGGAACGTTTCCGGCTGATTGTCGGAGATATCCGGAAACCGGAAGATTGCCGGAAAGCGGTGGAGGGAATGGAATATGTACTGCACGAGGCAGCTTTGGGTTCCGTCCCCCGGAGTATCGACGATCCGGTGACGACCAATGAAGTGAACGTCACTGGTTTTCTGAATATGCTGGTGGCGTCGCGTGATGCAGGCATAAAAAGGTTTGTTTTTGCGGCAAGTTCGTCCACTTACGGCGATTCGAAGGAATTGCCTAAAACGGAGGACGTGATAGGCCGTCCTTTGTCTCCTTATGCCGTGACCAAGTATGTAAACGAACTGTATGCCGGTGTATTTGCGGGAACCTATGGGTTGGAATATGTCGGTTTGCGTTATTTCAATGTGTTCGGCCGCCGTCAGGACCCTTTCGGAGCCTATGCAGCCGTAATTCCTTTGTTCGTAAAAAAATTGATGGCACATGAAAGCCCGGTTATCAACGGGAACGGAGAGTATAGCCGTGATTTCACCTATATCGACAATGTTGTCCAAATGAATATACTGGCCATGACGGCTGAAAATCCGGAGGCTGTGAATCAAATCTATAATACAGCTTTCGGAGAACGTACAACATTGAATCAATTGACCGGTTATTTAAAAGAATTTCTGAGCGAATTCGATCCTGAGATCGCAAATATAGAAATTCAACATGGCCCCAACCGGGTCGGGGATATTCCGCATTCGCTTGCTTGTATTGATAAGGCCAAAGATCTGCTTGGCTATAATCCGCAATATTCAATGCGGGATGGTTTGAAAGAGGCCGTGAAATGGTACTGGGAGAATATTTGATAATTGTAGATTTTAGATTTACGATTTTAGATTGCTTTATCCTGAAAAATGAATAGCGTGATTCAGTGAAAAAGTTCCGTTAAAAATCGGAAGCAATCTTCTCTTAATTAATCAGAATGAATTTATGAAAAATGTAAAAATTGCCGTAATCGGTCTCGGTTACGTAGGGCTGCCTTTGGCCCGTCTGTTTTCGACCAAATATACGACAATCGGTTTTGACATGAACCGTTCGCGGGTGCAGGCATTGATGGACGGACACGATTCGACCCTGGAAGTTCCGGACGAATTGTTGCAGGCCGCTTTGAAAAACGGATTCAGATGTACTTCCGATCCGGAGGAAATCCGCGGTTGTAATTTTTATGTGGTGGCTGTTCCGACTCCGGTAGACAAAAACCATAATCCCGACCTGACACCCCTTTATAGGGCGAGTGAAACGGTGGGGAAAGTGATTTCTGAAGGAGATATCGTAGTGTACGAGTCGACGGTGTATCCCGGAGTAACCGAGGATGAATGTATTCCGGTGGTGGAAAGGGTGTCGGGATTGAAGTTCAATGCCGGTTTTTTTGCCGGTTACTCTCCGGAACGCATCAATCCGGGAGACAAATTGCACACGGTGGAAAAAATCAGAAAGGTAACTTCCGGGTCGACTCCGGAAATAGGGAAAAAAATCGATGCGGTCTATGCTTCGGTAATTACTGCCGGGACCCATCTGGCTCCTTCGATCAAAGTGGCCGAGGCTGCCAAGGTGATCGAGAATTCGCAGCGGGATATCAATATCGCTTTTGTTAACGAATTGTCCAAAATTTTTGCCTGCATGGGCATCGATACCCAGGAAGTGCTGGAAGCGGCTTCTACTAAATGGAATTTCCTGCCTTTTAAACCGGGACTTGTCGGGGGACATTGTATCGGTGTCGATCCTTACTATCTGGCACAATGTGCTCAGGGATATGGCTACAACCCGGAAATTATACTGGCCGGACGGAGGATGAACGATGGCATGGGGGAATATGTGGCCAATCAGGTCGTAAAGCTGATGTTGAAAAAGGGAATACAGGTGCTGGAGGCCAAAGTTCTGATACTGGGCTTTACGTTTAAAGAAAACTGTCCGGATGTAAGGAATACCAAAGTCGTGGATATTGTCAGGGCTTTACAGAGCTATAATGTGTGTGTGACGATTTACGATCCCTGGGTGAATCCCGGGATTGCCCGGAAAGAATACGGGCTTCAGGTGGAAAATGTATTGCCGGAGGAACAATTTGACGCTGTTGTGCTGGCCGTTGCCCACCGGCAGTTTACCGGATTGGATACTGGAAAACTCACCTGTGAAAAGCGTGTCGTATTTGATGTCAAAGGTTTTCTGGCCAAAGAAAATGTAGACGGCAGATTGTAAATTGTCCCGGGAGATTCCATCGGCTTATTTGAGGCTTGGGGATTTACTTTGAACTCGGGCAATCATTGTATAAGGTTTTCATTTATATTGGAAACTACTTTCCAATGTAAATGGAAACTATTATCTTTGTTGTATTAAAGCTTTGTTTTATATGATACAACAGGATTTTTTAGAAATAATCATACAACATCAACAAAATTCACTTGCATTGAAGGATGTTGGAATGAGGCGGGAACGATTGGCGGCTTTGCCTGATGTGGAAAATTATGTTTTAATTGTATCAGGAATTCGCAGGTGTGGGAAAAGTACATTATTAAATCAGTTATTGAGGGAAAAGCATTCCAATGCTTTTTATGTTAATTTTGATGATCCCCGGCTTTATGATTTTGAGATTTCTGATTTTCAGAAACTGGATGTTGTGATCGCTGAAGCGGGATGTAGGGTACTGGTTTTTGATGAAATTCAGGTTATAAAAGGGTGGGAAAGATACGTGCGTCAGAAATTGGATGAAAATTTCCGGGTTTTTGTAACGGGTTCCAATGCATCATTATTGAGCAGAGAGTTGGGAACCAGTTTGACAGGGCGGCATCTTACAACGGAATTGTTCCCATTTTCTTTTTCTGAATTTTGCTGCTTTAAAGATTATAAAGCGGATGAGGAAGCAGTGAAAGAATACATGAGAATGGGAGGATTCCCCGAATTCCTGAAAACCGGATTAGAGGAAATTCTGGTGGCTCTTCTGGAAGATATTCTGGTGAGAGACATTGCGATCAGGTTTGGAATAAAAGATGTCAGAAGCTTGAAACGTTTGACATTGTATTTATTAGCTAATATAGGGAATCTTACTTCTGCCAATAAATTACGAGAGCCCTCAGGCATAGGTTCTGTAACTACCGTATTAGAATATTTGTCTCATTTGGAACAAAGTTATTTGTTCAGTTTTGTGCCTATGTTTGATTATTCTTTGAAGAGGCAGGCTGTGAATCCCAAAAAAATATATGCAGCGGATTTAGGACTTGTGATGGCTAACGTACGTAAGATTAAAGGAGACGAAGGACACAAGTTGGAGAATATGGTATATAATTTTTTACGCATGAAGTATAAAGATATATATTACCATAGAGGGATAGGAGAATGCGATTTTATCGTACTGGATAGAGGGGAGGTTATAAAAGCTGTTCAGGTGTGTTTGAACTTGAATACCGATAACCGGGAACGTGAATTTGCAGGTTTGACGGATGCTTTGAGAACTTACCGGCTTTCGGAAGGAATGGTTGTTACTTTGTCGCAGGAAGATTGGTTTGAGATAGATAACTTTAAAATCGAGGTTGTTCCGGCTTTTCGTTTTTTGATGTAACGATTGTTATATTATAGGTTAAGAGTTGCCCTGTCGGTTTCCCGGCAGGGATTTTTATTTTCTGAATTTCGAATTTATGAAACTTTTTTTTGTGGTCAATGTAGACTGGTTTTTTATATCCCACAGGCTTCCGTTGGCTTTACAGGCCTTAAAGGATGGGTATGAGGTGTATTTGCTTACGGCGGATACCGGAAGGAGGAAAGAACTGGAAGCTGCCGGAATCCGTTTTATCGCTATTCCTTTTGAAAGATCCGGCCGGAATCCTTTTCACGAACTGAAATGCCTGTGGCTGCTTTGTAAATATTACCGGATTTACCGTCCGGACGTTATACACCATATCACTTTGAAGGCCGCATTGCTGGGTTCTTTGGCCGCAAAACTGACTTTTTCCCGGAAGGTGGTGAATGCCATCAGCGGTTTGGGCTATAATTTTACGGACGGACGTAACGGTGTTGTGCAGAAAATGATTCGTTTTTTAATCCGTATAGCGTTTAAAAGCCGTCATTTTTCTTTTATCCTGCAAAATCCCGACGATGTGAAAATGATCTCCGGGCTTCACCTTGTGCCTGCTTCCCATATACATCTGATCAAAGGTTCGGGTGTCGATTTGGACCTGTTCAGGGAGACGCCGCCGGAGGAGAAAAAGAAATTGCATATTTTATTTCCGGCCCGGATATTACGGGACAAAGGGGTCATGGAATTTATCGGCGCGGCCCGGATGATACGGGAGGAGAGCGCCGGGAAAGCCGTGTTCCTTTTGGCTGGGGACTGCGATAAGGGGAATCTGGCTGTTTTGAAAGAGGCAGATTTACTCCCTTTGCTGGACCCCGGATATGTGGAATGGATCGGATTCCGGAAGGATATGTATGCGGTTTACCGGGAAAGTGACATCGTTGTTTTGCCTTCTTACCGGGAAGGATTGCCCAAGTCATTGATAGAAGCTTGTGCAGTGGGGCGGCCCGTTATCACGACGGATGTACCCGGCTGTAGGGAATGTGTCCGGGAGGGATGGAACGGCTTTTTAGTGCCGGCCAAAGACTTCCGGATGCTGGCAAAGGCCATATTGGAACTGGTGAGGAACGGCGGGTTGAGAAAAGAGTTCGGGCGGCATTCCCGTTTGTTGGCCGAACAGCAGTTTTCCCTGAAAATAGTGGTGGAAAAACACATGAAAATCTATTCGGGACTTGTCGCTTCAAATGAATAAGTCCGTTGACTTATTTCATATTTCCCTATGCATCTTGTTTACACACTGTTAAAACATTGAAATGCATGGTTAATTTAAAACGGTTACTTAATTGATAGGCTTTATGAATGTTTTACTTACCGGAGTCCACGGTTTTGTGGGCTCTAATCTTGTCGCGTCCTTAGGTCGGGAACATCGGTTATTCGGGTTGGATATCGTCAGCCCTGAAAAAGAGGGGATTGTAAAGACTTATTCCTGGAACGACCTGGAAACCGGACAATTGCCGTCCGTCGATGCAATTATCCATTTGGCAGGAAAGGCGCACGATACAAAAAAACGGACCAGGGCGCAGGAGTATTTCGATATCAATACGGGCTTGACTCAAAAAGTCTTCGATTATTTTTTAGCTTCTGAGGCCCGGAAATTTATCTTTTTCAGTTCCGTAAAAGCGGCGGCCGACTTTGTGGTGGGAGAGGTACTGACGGAAGATATTATTCCGGTTCCTAAAGGTCCCTACGGGGAAAGTAAGATCGCTGCCGAAAAGTATATTCAGGAAAAACTGGCGGTATCTTCCCCGGCACACTGCGGAAAAAAAGTATATATCCTGCGTCCCTGTATGATACACGGCCCGGGCAATAAAGGGAACCTGAATCTTTTGTATCAGGTGGTGAAAAAAGGACTGCCCTGGCCTTTGGGAGATTTTGATAACAGACGGTCGTTTACTTCCATCGACAACCTCAGTTACGTGATTGAAGAATTGCTCGCCCGTAACGTGGTTTCCGGCATTTATCACATGGCGGACGACGAAGCCGTTTCAACGAATGAATTGATTGAACTGATGTGTGAAGAACTCACAAAATTGCCTCATATCTGGAAAATCAATAAAAATCTGATGAAAGGCTGTGCCCGGGTGGGTGGATTCCTGCATCTTCCCCTGAACATGGAGAGGCTGGCCAAGCTGACGGAAAATTATGTCGTTTCCAATACAAAGTTAAAGCAGGTACTAAATATCCGGTATATGCCCGTCAGTGCCAAAGAGGGATTAAGAAAAACCATTCGTAGTTTCCGGTAAATCCAATGATATGTACTACTTTATTTTACTTATTACTTTATTATCGGCAGAACTTTTATATTTTCGTCTAGCCGACAATTTTAATATCATCGATAAGCCGAACGAAAGAAGTTCTCATACCCGGATCACTTTACGGGGAGGCGGCATTGTATTCTCTGTGGGAATTTTAATCTATTTTTTCAGTAACGGATTTGAATATCTCTGGTTTGTTTCCGGGCTTCTGCTGATTGCCGGAGTGAGCTTCGTCGACGATATCCGGGGAGTATCTCAAAAAAAACGGTTGTTATTTCACATGACCGCCATGCTCTTATTATTTTACCAATGGGAACTGTTTTCCTTATCCTGGTATTATTTATTCCTTGTTTTAATCTTTTGCATCGGGATTATCAATGCTTATAATTTTATGGACGGGATCAACGGCATAACAGGTGGTTACAGCCTTGCCGTTATCGGAATGTTTTGGTATATCGACCGGTACGTCGTATCATTTATCGATCCCGGTTTACTTTACGTGACAGGTTTGTCGTTGCTGGTCTTTAATTTTTTCAATTTCAGAAAAAAAGCGAAATGCTTTGCCGGTGATGTCGGTTCCGTAAGTATGGCCTTTGTGATCTTGTTTATATTGGGGAAACTGATTCTCCGGACCCAGGATTTGAGCTATATGATTCTGTTAGTTGTATATGGAATAGACAGTTTGCTGACGATCGTTCACCGCATTATTCTGCGTGAAAACATATTCGAGGCACACCGGAAACATGCCTATCAGTTGCTGGCAAACGAATTGAAATGGCCTCACACATATGTCGCAACGATCTATATGGTATTGCAAATATTGATATTTGTGGGTTACGAGTGGCTTCACGAATGGAGATTTTATTATCTTATGGGCGTTGTCCTGACTTTAAGTTTTATTTACTGCGGCCTGATTGGTAAATACGGTAAATTGCACTGTAATCATTGAGTGTATTTTCTCCGGATATCTGCTTCGTTTTAATTCGGCGCTGCACTTACAGGCAGAACGGAGTCTCATGGCCTGAAAATGATGTGATGTACATTCGGTAATTATTTCCGGCTTAAAAATTGCCTGATACCGACTCGTTTGCTTTTTTGATCCGGCAAGGTAATGTTACTTTAAATGTACTGCCGGCTCCGACTTTTGAGTCAACAGTGATATTCCCTTTCATCATATCGACGATGGATTTGATGATAGGTAGCCCTAACCCGACACCTTGTGCGAAGGGATCCAGTTTCTCAAATCTTTCGAAAATGATTTTTAATTTGTCTTTCGGAATACCGTGTCCTGTGTCCGTAACATTTATTTGGACATTTTGCTTATTCGTTTTATATGAGATTTCTATATGGCCTTGAATTGTATTCTTTTGGGCATTAGAGATGAGCTTATTCAGGATTTGTTTGGTTTGAAGCCTGTCAAGTTCGACGATATAGTCCTGCTTTGGAATTTTAGACAAAAGTTTTACATTGGGAGGAGTATGGGGCGTGTTTTCAACGATCGTTTCAGCAATCAAATCCGATAAATTGAACCAATCCGGGTGAAGTTCCGTGTGACCGGCTTCTATTTTAGAAAAATCCAGAATATCATTGAGTAATTTGAGTAATAAATTATTATTCTGGTCTATCAATGTATAATAGAGTTCGAGTTCTTCCGTATCGGTCAGGTTCGGGAGCAGACTTGAAAAACCGACGATGGCATTCAACGGGGTACGGATTTCGTGACTGATATTAGCGAGAAAGGCAGATTTCAACCTGTCGGATTGTTCTGCTTTATTTTTGGCCTTGATAAGTTGTTCTTCTGTTTTCTTTAACTCGGTAATATCATAATTGATAGAGATAATTTCGATGATATGATCTTGTGGAGCATATTTGTTCAGTAGCAGATTGACGTGTGTCCATGTATAACTTCCGTCTTCTCTGATAACTCTTACCTCACGACTCAGCTTGTTGCCTTGCCCTTTTTTTACATCGCTGATGAATTGATTGATCACAGCCCGGTCTTCGGAATGAAAATGCTCGTAAATGCCGATGATTTCCGATAGCGGGCGTCCTTCTTGTTCCCCGATATTTTTATACCAGCTCTTTAAAGCATAGCCTTCATTCGTCAAAATATTGCAATTGGCGTATCCCACCTTGGCATAATCCCCTACGAGTTCAAAATAACTTTCGAATTCCTGTATTTTATTGTAGGCAATGGTTGTTTCCGTTTTATCTGCATTAATCAGTAAATAGTTGATCGGATTTCCTTTATTGTCATACAGAACCGTCACTTTCGTAACAAGATCGATTGTACCTGTCTTTTTCCTCGTTTTATAATATCCGTTGATTTTTGAGAAATCGTAACGGAAAGTAAAATCTGCATCCTCTTTCTTCTTCAGCTTCTCTTTCATTTCTTCCGGAAAAATCGGGTTGTCAAAAATATTGATTCCCAATAAATCTTCTTTCCGCTCCAGATAAAACAAATCCAGTTCTTTATTGTTTAAGTCGACCAGAATTCCGTCCTTGTCATATAATTCGATCCCGACAGGTAAATTCTTGTATATGTTGTATAAAATTTGCTCACTGCGTTGCAAAGCTTGATATGCCGATGCCATATCAGGACCGTCCTGGGCTTCTGCTATACCGTAAATTTTATTTTTCCCGTTTTCATCGGTTCTTTGAAAACAGATTTTACTGCGTATCCAAATTGCCCCCTTACAGGTATCCAGCAAATAAACAACTTCAGGTATTTGTTGGTTGTTGTCAAAAGAATGTACCGTTGTATGGTGTTGTTCTTCCTTGATTATGCGTTTATTAAAGTCGTCGAAACTGATAACCCCGTCTTCTTTTAATCCCAGCAATGTCGAGATATATCCGGAGCAAATATAGTTTTGGCTTTCTAAATCAGCTTCCCACCACCCCATATTGGCCTTTGTCATCAGTTCTGATAAAAAGTTGTTATCTGCTTTTTTCATATAAGGAAGATTTGTGATATGGAATATTTCACTAATAAAATGACATATTTCAGCTAGAGTCTTTCTTTAATATTGATACTCGCACTCAAAAGTTTTGACAAATATACGTAAATCTGAGTTATTTCGTTGAAATTTCGGGAATTGAAGTTCCGGCAAACAGCAATCTTCGAAACATATGTCAAATGTGTGATAACTGACCATTCTTTATCCCATTCCCTTGTTTTATATCGAGATTCAATAACTTTTGCAAGTTTAGTTTGATTTTTAATTCGCATATTTTTCAATCCTTTTGTAAATAAAAATCTATGGATAATCGTTGGAAATAAAATTCAGGGAGTGTATACAATATAGATTATCATATTATCTGGTGTTCTAAATATAGAAGGAAAGTACTTACTGGTGAAATTGAGTGTAGACTGAAAGAATTATTAATGCAGAAAGCAGATGAAAATGGATGGAATATAGAAAATTTAGAAATCCTGTCAAACCACCTGCATCTGTTTATCAAAGCCACTCCTTCCGATTCAGTTTCTCATATAGTATCACAACTTAATGGTTTTTCTTCTTTTGTGTTGGGAAATGAGTTTGCAACGCTTCGTTCGCGAATATCTACACTCTGGACACGTTCATTCTACGTAGAAACCATTGGCCATATTTCTGAAAACATTATCAAAAAAAATATTGATGAACAAAAAATGAAATAAAAATCGCTCTCATCCCATTCTTAAAAGAATAGGCTTTCCCGCTTTATTGCGTAAGTAAATTTTTAGATAGTGGGATAATGACTGAACAATGGGAAAAGAGATTTGAAGAAGAAAAAACCTTGTTTTAAAAAAATATGGATATAGTTCGGTGGCATATAGTATAAAAGAAAAACCAAAAGATAAGGATTTAGAAGAACAAAAAGTCGGGAAACGGAAACAAAAAGCTGACATATTTGTGCCTGCACAAATAGTTACAAAAGGGGAAAAGGTTGGCAAAAAAGCCGGAAGAAAAATATAAAACAGATATAATACTTTAATTATAAATTATTATATATATAAAATATGCATATTATTTTATATTTAAAGTATTATTTTTATCTTTGAAGAAAAGATTATATAATGGAATGGACTTTTCTTAGTGAACAGGAAATATTAGAAAAGATGGGAGGGAGGGTACAGGCAATCCGTCTTGAACGTAACATAACTCAGAAAGATATTGCAGAGTGGAGTGGAGCAAGCCTGACGACTGTACAGCGTTTGGAAAAAGGGAAGCCTGTAAGTACAGAACATTTTGTCAGGATATTACGGGCTTTGGATATGTTGGAAAAACTGGAATTAATGTTTCCGGAAGCATTGCCAAGTCCAGTGCTTTTAAAAAAAATGAGGGGGAAAAAAAAATACCGGGCACGGAAAAAAATGAACAAAAATGACTAATAATATTGTTGATGTAAAAATTTGGGACAGTAATGTGGGTGTTCTTGTATGGGATAAGGACAAAGATATTGCAATATTTGAGTACGAACCATCATTTATAAAAAGTTCTCTCGAAATTGCACCTTTGGTTATGCCTTTAAGGACTGCAGAAGGGCAGAGGTATATATTTCCGGAAAATAGAAACAAATGCTTTAAAGGTTTACCTGGTTTAATTGCAGATTCACTACCCGATGCGTATGGTAACCAAATCATAGAGGATTGGTTTATTAGCAAAGGTATTCCGGGACTAGAAATTACTCCTTTAGACAGGCTTTGTTACGTAGGTAAGAGAGCCATGGGTGCTTTGGAATATTCCCCGGCAGCGTTTGATGCTGAATTGGAGGCTTCTTCAGTTATTGAAATCAATATATTGACAGAACTTGCGAAGAAGATCTTAAATGAGAGGGAAGCATTTCAGGTTTCTTTAAAGAATGCTGATAAAAAGATTATCGATATATTGAAAGTGGGGACTTCGGCTGGTGGGGCAAAGCCCAAGGCTATCATAGCCTATAATCCGAAAACTAAAGAGGTACGATCCGGGCAGGTAAAAGCGCCAGAAGGTTTCGGCTATTATTTACTTAAATTTGATGGCGTAGAAAACACGAAATTGAGTGATAATCCTATGGGCATAGGCAATGTTGAATATGCTTATTATAAAATGGCATTAGACTGTGGCATAAATATGTCGGAAAGTTCTCTTTTGTCAGAAGGCGATTATTCCCATTTTATGACAAAGAGATTTGACAGAACCGATGGCGGGGATAAAATACATATGCAAACACTAAGTGCTATTGCACATATGGACCGGGATATACCTCAATCTTATGAACGGGCTTTTCAGATTTTACGAATGCTTCGGTTACCTGCTGCAGACATTTCCGAATTATTCAGAAGGATGGTATTTAATGTCGTTGCCCGTAACCATGATGACCATGCTAAGAACCATTCGTTTCTCATGGATAAGAATGGGAAATGGTCTCTTGCCCCTGCGTATGATTTGTCTTTTGCCTATTCAGAGGGGGGGAGATGGATTGGACAACATCAGATGTCTGTTAATGGGAAACGCGATAAATTTGATTATAACGATCTGTTAATAGTTGGGAAACGTCAAAACATTCCACATCCTGAAACGATTATTGATAAAACGATCGAGGTTGTTTCACAGTGGAGGAAATATGCGAAAAATGCCGGAGTACGTCCGGAACATATGAATTCGATAGAAAAAACGCATTTATTACTTTCTAAACCAATTGTTTCACAATCTAAAAGGGAAGGTTTGAAAATGTAGTTTTTAATAATTTAAATATAATGTATTATATATATAATTTATATTTTATACTTTATATTTAAAGTATAATTATAAGTTTAATTGATAGCAAAAATTAAAACCGGCAAATTTATCAGTGCAGGCTGGTAAGGCCAGATCAACAAGGCTGAAACCGGAATCATCCTCGTTTTTGGTTTTTTTCTGCGTGATTTTGCTGTCAGAACAAATACATATGGGGTTGATCGGTTGTTTGGCCTCTGCCGTCCATTCGTTTAGTGTCTGTCCTGATAAGGATATGGAAGGAACCAGGAATAGGATTAGTCCTTTGCCTTCGGTTTCGTGTTCTGCAATCTTTAATGAGGTAAATGTTTTACCCGTTCCGCAGGCCATGATAAGTTTGCCTCTGTCATGTCCCGAACTTTTGAAGTGTTCATGTGCTTTATTAAGGGCTTCTTCTTGATGCGGACGTAATGTTTTACGCTGGGAACGGGAGGCTTCCCCGTGGATGCTTGCTCCAGCTTTTCCCAATCGACAGGAACTTCTGCCAAATCGATGAAATTTGGTTATGGGATTGAAATATCAACTTGATTAAAAGTATTCTTTCATCATACTGAAAGATTTCCTGTCTTTGTAGTGAAAGATAAATGATTTTGAATTTACGGATATGATAAGACAGGACGAAATTGCTTTGGTTATAGATTCGCAAAGAGCTACTTTTTTGAAACAGGATTCTGGTTTCCATCACGATGGAAAAGGATGTTTTGAAAGAAGCCGTACAGGTGTGTCTGACGATAAATGATGAAAATTTCGACAGGGAGTATAACGGCCTGTTGAAAGCTATGCAGAATCTTGGACTACAAAAAGGGTTGATCATCACGCTTAATCAAAGTGATACTTTTGAAAAAAATGGTATGACAATTAAAATGATTCCGGCAAGCGAGTTTCTTATGGATGGTATTTGATAATATTCAAATGACACTCTTTTGATGTACGATTGATCTTTTTAAGGTCGATTTATATCGTTGTTTACAGACTGCATAATCTGAAAAAACTATCTTTTTCCTGTCATTTTCTGCAGATGGTGGTATGAATTTTAGTCAGAAATGAGTAGGGATACGGCTTTTTTTATTGAATTATTCTTTGGTGGTGCAAATGTCGTGCAAAAATGACAAATCACAGTAAAACAAAAACAGCAATTACTTGATTACCAAATAATTGCTGTTTGTTTATCGAGGTCGGTAGCAGAATCGAACTGCTTTAGACGGTTTTGCAGACCGTTGCCTAACCTTTCGGCCAACCGACCTTGTTGCGATTTGCGTTGCAAAGATATGACGTTTTTATTAATTACCAAAAAAAGGTACGGGAAAATTATTTTTCCAGTGTTACGCTGGTACTGCCGATTTTACCGCCTAACGGTGGGTTCATCTTCGAAATTTTGATTTTGGCATACGTCAATTGAGGAAATGTTTCGTACAGGGCATTTAACATACGCTGCCCCACATGTTCCAGTAAATGGGAGCGTTTCATCATCTCCCGGGCAATGATTTCATAAGCCGTTTGATAGCTCAGGGCATCGGTGATCTGGTCGCTTTCGGCCGGCCGGCTGCAATCATAGTGTAAACATGCATATACCGTGAATTTGTTGCCGACAATTTGTTCTGCCTCAAAACAACCGTGATATGCAAAAAATTCCATGCCTTCTATTTCGATGATTCCGTTCATATGTGCTGAATTTAACAAATGATAAATGTACCGAAATCCGGTGTATTTTTGATTTCTGTTTGAATCCGGTGCAAAAATAGGGTATTAAACGATAGATTCCAATTTGTTTTTACGGGAGAAATAAGCTTGTATATAAAAAAATGATAAGGGCCGGAAAACCGACCCTTAAACATTTACTAACTACTAACCTAAACCATACAAACTTATGAAAAACAATCTTTTTCTAAAGACGGTGCAAAGGTAGAGGTTATTCTCAAATATAAAAGGGTTGAATTGTTAAATAAAATTAATATTTACCTGTGGCAATGTTAAAAATTTATCTTTTCATTTCCGGGAAATGTGTTTTTTTATTTTTCAAATGACAAACCGGGAGTAAATGCTACTTCTTTTCCGGATCGACTAACTCAAATATGACAGGTATTTCATAAGTAACTGCAATGGGTTTACCCTGATATATGACCGGTTTCCATTGAGGCATTTCTTTGAAAAGGCGTAATGCTTCCGCATCGAGAAGAGGATGGACCGGTTGGGTGATCCGGAGACTGTCGACTATCCCGCTGGGCATAATCGTAAATTTAAGCACGACCGTACCTTGAATTGTCGAGTCGATGGCGGCTTGCGGATAGCTGAGTTGATTGAAAATATAGTCGCGTACATTTTTATAACTGAATGTAATGGGAGCAGGAATGGTTTTGGCAATTGTATCGGAAAACGTCAGCGTCGTATCCGAAGAAATAGTTATTCCGGGAGAGTAGGGTGTTTCTCCGGAGCCAGAGAGGCTGAGTAAGTATAATAAAAAGAAACAGACGGATCTCCCACAGATATTCATACGCTTATGTTTTAAAGGCAGTAAAGGTATAAAAGAATTCGAAAAGATATAAATGTAATATTTTTGGTAAACTTTTTACCGGATGTTTTGGAGAAAAAGAAAAAAGCACTACATTTGTCCCGCAATAAAATGAATTGCACGGGTTCTTAGCTCAGTTGGTTCAGAGCATCTGGTTTACACCCAGAGGGTCGGGGGTTCGAATCCCTCAGGACCCACCTCAGAGAGAAGCTTTAAGGCTTCTCTTTTTTTATTGCCCAAAGAAGGGGGATTCCGGGCGAAAGACCGGGAGGATTGTAAGCATAGGAATAGTATCAATTTAAGATGGGCAAAAGGAACGGTTCCGCTGACCCGTTTTGTCTGACAACACAAGGACGGGCGGAAGTATTGATTCTCCCAATGGGAGTACGGAACCGTTGTACATAAAGCGTGAAATATTTCAGATGCTCCGATCGACAGATGCTCGCAACACCTTCCACCCGCGGAACAGAATCCACATTCCACACCCTGTAATTTTTGTAAATATACTGAATTTCAGTTAAATTTGTCATATACAATCTGAATATACCTGAAAATTATGGATCAGTTACAGACGATACAAAGCAAAATATATGAGATCAGAGGACAAAGGGTGATGCTGGACCGCGATCTGGCAGAAATGTATCAGGTTACAACAGGTAATCTGAATAAGGCAGTCCAAAGAAATATCAAGCGTTTCCCGCTTGACTTTATGTTTCAGTTAACTAAGGAAGAATTTGAAGAATTGAAGGCAAACTTGATATTCCAAAATGGAAGATCAAACTGGGGAGGAACCCGTAAGTTTCCCTATGCTTTTACCGAGCAAGGGTTGGCAATGCTTTCAGGAATATTGAATTCTGATATAGCTATACAGGTAAATATAAATATCATGCGTGCTTTCGTTGCGATGAGGCAACTTATTTCCAATCCTCCGACGGATAAAAGCTCGCTGCTTCAAAGGGAAGTAAAGGAGTTGAAAGAATATATTGAAGAAATGTTTGCTGATCAGAACGATATTAACGAGGATACCCGGACGCAACTTGAATTGATTAACCGGACACTTGCAGAATTGCAGGTGCAAAAGAAACTGTCCTCAACTCCCCGCAGGCCCATTGGGTTTATCAGGCCAGAAGAAAATGATTGATCTGCTTTGGTTTTAATACACAGAAAAAATTAGCTATAAATAATTCAGAATATCATGCAGTCAGGGAAAGGCAGGAACCGGCGAAGCCAGGGAAGCAGAACTTGAAAAAGTAATCTGATATAACGCCATTCATAAACTGATTTATTCTATTGGGAAAATATGAAGTCTGAATTTTGAAATATTTTTTGCTTGTACATAAGAAATGTTCCAGGATCATGTATACCCCTGAAATAAATCATGTAGAATCTGAAGACAGGATTATTTCTGTTTGCCCTCGAAAATTAACAAGCGTTCAGCATTTCTTTATTACCGGTAATCGGCCGACTTTTTGGACTGTTCACGGATCATGCAGTGGGAGGGGGATGAGGAAAAGAAAAAGTTTTGAGGGGAAAAATAATTCATGAAATAGAAGCGATTGAAAAATTGAAATGTTTGACGCATGATGAGACAGTTTTGCATACATTAGATCCGGTGATTAAAAGAGCGGTGTAATTTGTTGCGGATGAAAGTCATTCCGTGGTAATTTATCAATTTTTTGTAACAGATTTAATGTATAATTAAATAAACAAATATACACATGCTTATTGATGTGTATTGTTTAATCTTATACGAGTAAAAAGCGGGTGTCTGTATGATATTTTGTCGATATATTATTTGAAGTCAAATATTTATGCTTTGAATTGATTTGGCAAATGTATTTGTATTTAATGCTGTTGCGTTTTATGTAAGATATAACTGTGAATATGAAAAAGCCCGTTAAAAATACGGGAAAGAAAAACCTTATAATGTTCAAAGAACCTGAATTATTTTGATACTGTTTCCTAAGTGTGTATGAACCTTTTTTTCTATTTCTTGTGAAAGTCCGGCTCTAACTTTTTCCATTTCTCTGCGTACTATTTTTACGATAATGCTTTGTTTTAATGATGAATACTATGAGCACGAAGAAAAAAACACAAAAGGTAAAGCCGGAGATGACAGATGCCGAGAGAATCCGGGAAGACGAGAGGTTGCGCGAAGCGTATGAAGATACTTTGGGGGAGATATTGGAAAACGACGACGAAGATGCTAGGGATAACCTGGCCGATTATATGGATGAACTGAAAGAGGAATCGGAAAATGTCGGACGCCCTCCACAAACAGATTGATGTTACGATAAAAAACAGTAAACAAACGGTTTCGTTGGGCTATTTTCTTACAGGAAAATAGCCTGTTTTTACTTTCAGCTATCCTGTCGCCTGGAATTGGAACTTATTAAAAGAAAATTTAATTTTGAACGCTTGATGCGGAGGGTACAATATTATATAGTGGTGTGACAAATTTATGGGAAATCAGATAACGATATATACGGATGGTGCTGCCAGCGGAAATCCGGGGCCGGGAGGATTCGGCGTGGTATTGATGGCCGGACCTTACCGGAAAGAATTGATGGGTGGGTTTCGGCTGACGACAAACAACCGGATGGAATTGCTGGCTGTCATCGTCGGGTTGGAGGCTTTGAAAAACGAGGGTGAGGAGGTAACGATTTATTCCGATTCCCGTTATGTGGTAGATGCCGTTGAAAAAGGATGGGTATTCGGTTGGGAAAAAAAAGCATTCAACGGAAAGAAAAATCCCGATTTGTGGAAACGCTTCCTGTTAATTTACCGGAAACATAAGGTTCGTTTTGTTTGGGTGAAAGGACATGCCGATAATCCGGAGAACGAACGCTGCGACCAATTGGCTGTTTCTGCGTATAAACGTACTGATTTACAGATAGATTATTTTTATGAAGCTGAGAATAAGAATACCTGATAAATTTTTACTTAAATGCTAAAAAATATTTCATTTTTTAGCTTTGTAAAAAATTTTAATTATTACATTTGTAACGATTTCGACGGAGGTAGGTGCTGTTGAATTAAGAACAATTTAAAATTAAATTCTGCAATGAAAAAGATATTAATAGTCGGTGCAGGAGGACAGATCGGATCCGAACTGGTTCCTCATTTGAGATCTCTTTATGGGAATAATAATGTCGTGGCTGCTGATATCAGCGCTGAAAAATGTAAGGCACTGGCTGAGGCCGGACCGTTTGAGGAATTGAATGCCCTCGACGGAGAAAAATATACCGCTATTGTAAAGAAATACGGTATTGATACGATTTTTAACATGGTTGCTTTATTGTCGGCTACCGGAGAAAAAAATCCGAAATTGGCATGGGACATTAATATCGGAGCATTGACCAATTCATTGTACATTGCAAAGGATAATAATTGTGCCGTATTTACACCGAGCTCTATCGGCGCTTTCGGTAAGGATACGCCGAAAGATAAAACACCGCAGGACACGTTGCAGCGCTCCAATACGACGATTTACGGGGTATGTAAAGTGACCGGAGAATTGTTGAGCGATTACTATTACAACCGTTTCGGTGTGGATGCCCGGAGCGTACGTTTCCCGGGATTGATTTCCTATGTGACGCTGCCCGGTGGCGGTACAACCGATTATGCAGTAGAGATATATTATGATGCAATCCGTAAGGGTTCGTTTACCTGCAATGTAAAGGCTGGCACATATATGGACATGATGTATATGCCGGATGCTTTGCGGGCTGTCGTTGAGTTGATGGAAGCTGACCCGGCCAAATTGAAGCACCGGAACAGCTTTAACATTGCTGCGATGAGTTTCGAGCCGGAACAGATCGCTGCGGAAATTCGCAAACATATTCCGGATTTCAAAATGGATTATCAGGTAGATCCCGTAAAACAGGCAATTGCCGACAGTTGGCCGAACAGCATGGACGATTCATGTGCTCATGAAGAATGGGGATGGAAAGCTGAATACAACTTGCAGAATATGACGACGGATATGCTTGTTAAGGTAAAAGAAAAATTCGATGCAGGATTGATAAAATAAGACAAGTTACTTTTATAAGTAATTGTTCAAAATCAAGTATATAGTTCAGTACTTTAAGTGTCTGTACACAAAGAGACTGCAAAACTATTGAATAAGTCAACAGACTTATATGAAAACCGTTTGGAAATTTTCCGGACGGTTTTTTTATGGCTTTAGGAATACTTCGGTGAAAAAAGGAAGATGTTCCGGGAGAGAATGGATTTTTTTCTTTTTTTGAGTACACTCTGTTTTTTAATCATTAAATTTAGGGCATCGAAATCCGAGAGTACGATCGGTTGTTGAGTCTGGCCCTTTAGGAAATGCCGTATGTGCCATAGCCTGCTGACTTCCAGCCTTTGTCTTTCGGCAAAATTTATGAATATGTCGAAAAATAAGAAAAAGGGAGAAGCGATCATTGCTAAGCCCGAATTGAGGAAGAGATTGGGAGAATTGTTTGAACAACATCCCGGCTCATGCTATAATTACAAGCAGGTGGCAAAACACTTGGAAGTGAAGAATATGGAAACGAAGCGGTTGATCGTAGAAGTGTTGGAGGAGATGCGCGATGCCGGAGAGTTGTTGGAGGAAACACCGGGGAAATACAGGAGTAAAGCGATAGGTTCCTATGTCACCGGGATTGTTGATCTCACGGCGAAGGGTGCCGCCTATATCCTTTCGGAAGAGAGCAAAGACGACATATTTGTCGCATTTCCGAATTTACGCCATGCGCTGAATGGAGATAAGGTAAAAGTATGGGTATATGCCCGCAGGCGTAACAGCCGTCCGGAGGGAGAAGTGGTGGAGATTCTGGAGCGGAAACGGACGACGTTTGTCGGTATTATTCAGCGTTCGAAAAACTATGCTTTTCTGATGCCCAGCGGTAAGCAATTGCCTTACGATGTCTTTGTACCGTTGGCTCAGTTGCATGGAGCCAAAGACGGGGATAAAGTGGTGGTAGAAATTACCGAATGGCCGGAAGCCCAGAAGAATCCTGTCGGAACGGTTATACAAGTATTGGGAAAACCGGGGGATAACGATACGGAAATGAATGCTATTATGGCGGAATATGAGTTACCGGTGGCCTTCCCGACAAAAGTGCTCAAAGCTTCCGAACGTATTCCGATGGAACTGCCGGCTGATGAAGTTGCCCGGCGTAAGGATTTCCGGAAAGCAGTGACCTTTACGATCGACCCGAAGGATGCAAAGGACTTCGACGACGCTTTGTCGGTCAGAAAAATCAAGAACGGGCTTTATGAAATCGGGGTGCATATTGCTGATGTCAGTTATTATGTAGCTCCGGATACGGCTTTGGACAAGGAAGCTTATAACCGTGCGACCTCTGTGTATCTCGTCGACCGTACGGTTCCGATGTTGCCGGAGAAATTGTCGAATGGCGTATGTTCGTTGCGTCCGGATGAAGAAAAACTCTGTTTTTCCGCCGTTTTCAAGATGAATGATAATGCCGAAGTGTTGGAGCAATGGTTCGGACGTACGGTAATCAAATCGAATCGCCGCTATACCTATGAAGAGGCGCAGGCAATCATCGAAGGGAATGCAGGCGACTATAAGGAAGAAATACTGCTGTTGAATGATCTGGCACAGAAATTACGGGCAGAACGGTTTAAAAACGGAGCTCTCGATTTTGATCATGTTGAAGTGAAATTCGATCTGGACGAAAAAGGAAAACCTTTAGGGGTGTATTTTAAAGAGTCCAAAGAAGCCAATAAGCTGATCGAGGAATTTATGCTGCTGGCCAATAAAAAGGTTGCGGAGAAGGTCGGAAAAATAAAAGGGAATCAGAAGGAAAAGACATTTGTATATCGTATTCACGATAAGCCTTTCGATGAGAAGCTGGAAGAATTTAATAAATTTATCGGCCGTTTCGGTTATGGATTGAAACTGGGAAGCCGGAAAGCGTTGACCTCTTCAATCAATGGCCTGATGCAGAAAGTGAAGGGACGTCCCGAACAGAATATGATTGAAACTCTGGCTGTACGTACCATGGCAAAAGCGGTTTACTCGACCATGAATATCGGACATTACGGTCTGGCTTTTGAGTATTACACCCATTTTACGTCGCCTATCCGCCGCTATCCGGATGTAATGGTGCATCGTTTGCTGCAACGTTATCTGGACGGAGGACGTTCGGCCAACCGGGACCGTTACGAAGAATGGTGCAAACATTCGTCGGAAATGGAGCAGTTGGCGGCAAATGCCGAACGGGCTTCCATAAAGTATAAGCAGGTTGAATACATGTCGGATAAAATCGGTCAGGATTTTATCGGGACGATTTCAGGAGTTACCCAATGGGGATTTTATGTGGAATTGGACGATTCGAAGTGTGAAGGTCTGGTGTCCATAACCGAACTGGAAGACGATTATTATGAATTCGACGAGAAAAATTATTGCATTGTCGGAAGGCATCACGGGAAGCGTTATCAGTTAGGAGATAAAGTGAAGGTAAGGGTAGCAAAGGCGAATCTGGTTGCCCGGCAGTTGGATTTTGTTTTGGCTGAGGTGGTGAAAAAACAGGAACGTCAGATGCGGGAAGAAAAGTGGGAAAAGAGAGAAAAAAGAGGGAAAAAGAAAAATAAAGGAAGAAAATAGTTAAATTGAAAATAGATTAAGTTGTGGTTTCTTTTAGTGTCTGTTTGCTGATATTGATTGTCGGCTATTTTGTGTATGGAAAATACGTAGAGCGGATATTCGGACCTGATGCAAAGCGGCAGACTCCGGCTGTGACCAAAGCTGACGGAGTGGATTATATCCCGTTGCCGACCTGGAAGATTTTTATGATTCAGTTCTTGAATATTGCTGGTTTGGGACCTATTTTCGGTGCGATTATGGGAGCGAAATTCGGGACGGCGTCCTATTTGTGGATCGTTCTGGGCAGTGTTTTAGCTGGAGCCGTGCATGATTATTTTTCAGGGATGTTGTCTATGCGTCACGGAGGAGAGAGTTTGCCCGAGATAATCGGACGTTACCTGGGAATGACGACAAAGCAGGTGATGCGGGTGTTTACGGTGGTGTTGATGATACTGGTAGGAGCTGTTTTTGTGGCCGGGCCGGCCGGACTTTTGGCGAAACTGACACCCGATTCTTTGGACACGACATTCTGGATCATTGTTGTATTCCTTTATTATATTTTGGCTACACTTCTGCCGATAGATAAGATTATCGGTAAGATTTATCCGGTTTTTGCCATAGCTTTGTTGTTTATGGCCGTCGGTATTTTGGTCATGTTGTATGTCTATCATCCGGCTTTGCCCGAATTGTGGGACGGCGTCCAGAATACACATCCCAACGCTGCGGCTTTGCCGGTATTTCCGATTATGTTCGTGAGTATAGCCTGTGGTGCGATTTCGGGCTTTCATGCTACCCAATCGCCGATGATGGCCCGTTGTCTGAAAAATGAGACGTATGGCCGGCCGGTGTTTTACGGTGCGATGATTACAGAAGGTATTGTGGCTTTGATCTGGGCGGCAGCAGCAACCTATTTTTATCATGAAAACGGTATGGGGGAAAATAATGCCTCCGTCATTGTTGATGCGATTACGAAAAACTGGCTGGGGACCATAGGCGGCGTTCTGGCGATTTTAGGCGTGATTGCAGCACCGATAACCTCGGGAGATACGGCTTTTCGTTCCGCCCGTTTGATTGTGGCGGATTTTATGCATATGGAACAGAAAAGTATCCGCCGGCGTTTGTATATTTGTATTCCCATGTTTTTGGCAGCGATTGCCCTGTTATTGTATAGCATGGAGGATGCCGCGGGCTTCGATATGATCTGGCGGTATTTTGCTTGGTCCAATCAGACACTTTCCGTGTTTACATTATGGGCCATAACGGTTTTTTTGGTCGTATCCGGAAAAAATTACTGGATTACACTCATTCCGGCATTGTTTATGACATGCGTATGTTCTACCTACCTTTGCATTGCGCCTGAAGGTTTCGGACTTCCGCATGCGCTGTCTTATTATGCGGGGCTGGGATGTGTTGTTGTTGCCATCATTTGGTTTGTAGCCTGGAAAACCAAGGGGAACAGAGGCAAGCGATGGTCGGAAAATCGTTTTTTGGATAACAAAACAGATAGCTGAATAGATAAATTTAATCGTAATATGACGAAAAAAAAGCAGATTATTTTTTCTTCTCTTTTGGGGATTATTTTATTGTTGGTGATTTTTATGCCGAAACGCTGGACACCTGTCGAATCGTTGGATGAGGTCGATATTGTCGATTCGTTGGAGGTGCAGAAGATCGTCTATAAATATGGTATTCCGTTGAATGATTATGAGGTGGATTACGGCGTTGTAAAACGCAATCAGAGTTTATCGGTTATTTTGGAGACACATGGATTGACGGGCCGTCAGGTGCATCAGCTTGCTCAAAACTCGAAGGGCGTGTTCGATGTCAGAAAAATCCGTGGCGGTCAGTCGTATGCTTTCTTTTCGACAAAAGACAGTATTCCCGAACCGGTTTATTTTGTGTATGAGGCCGATCCCCGTTCCTATGTCGTTTTCGATTTACGGGAAAATGGTAAAGTTACCATCGGGAAATATCCCGTAGAATGGGTTCCCAAATCTGTTAAAGGAAAAGTCGAATCGTCTTTGTGGAATGCCATGGTGAGTTGTAATGCAGACCCCTTATTGGCCGTCGAGCTATCCCGGATATTCGGCTGGACAATCGATTTTTTCGGCCTGCAAAAAGAAGATGAATTCCGGGTGCTTTACAAGCAGGAGAGTGTGGAAGGACAAGAGTTGTCTAATTTCAGTATTGTGGGTGCGGTATTCGTTCATGCCGACAGTGCGTATTATGCGATCCCTTTTTTGCAGGATGGGGAAGTGCTCTTTTTCAATGAGCACGGTAAAAGTCTGGAAGGGGCATTCCTCAAGGCTCCGCTTGATTTTTTCCGGATATCTTCCCGTTTCTCCAATAGCCGCTATCATCCGGTGTTGAAAATCTACCGGGCTCATCATGGGGTCGATTATGCCGCTCCGGTGGGCACTCCGGTGTATGCAATCGGTGCGGGAACGGTGATAGCCAAAGGCTATCAGGCTAAAGGAGGAGGAAACTATTTGAAAATCAAACACAATGGAACGTATGTGACATGTTATATGCATTTGTCCCGTTTTGAAAAAGGAATCAAAGTCGGTTCGAAAGTGGCTCAAAAAGAAGTTATCGGTTATGTCGGTAGTACAGGATTGGCAACCGGACCGCATCTGGATTTCCGGGTGTATGAGAATGGGAAACCGATCAATCCGTTGACCATTAAATCACAGCCCAAGAGTCCGGTAAAACCGGAAAATCTCGCCCGTTTTACTATTTTGAAGGATACGATTATCGGACAGTTGAGACAACTTTAATCAGAATTTGACTTTTTTGTCGTTTTCTCCGGTCACTTTATAGTAGTGCCAGGTGCCGCTGCGGAGTCCTTTCTTATATTTGCCTTCACAAAGGAGGTGGCCCGTTGTATAATAGAAATGGGCTGTCCCATGACGTTTGCCCCGCCGGTACTCCAGTTCCGTGCGTAAAATGCCGTCCGGAAAATATTCCCGGTAGATTTTGATATTCCCGCGGTCGTATTCGATCTCGGCTTTAAGTTTGTCGTTGTCGTAAAACAAGCGGGCTAACCCGTTGGCTTTCCCGTTGTCAAACGGAACCTGGCCTGCAAGTCGGTTGTTGCGGTTGTAAATGTTCCAGAAACCTTCCGGAGCACCGTCTTTCAGGCGTCCTTTCATAATGAATTTTTCCGACTCCCAGGTGTAATCCGTAAGGGTGCTGATGAGAATACTGTCGGGAATGGCCGGAAGGTAACGACCGGACTCAATTTCATCTGCCAATTGCTCGAAATTTTCATTGATCTCTTTGATTTCGTAATCTTCGGGAGCGTTGAGATTATAACGGGCAACGATACGGGTTTTAAACAATCCTTCGCCTTGAGTCAGTTCCATACCGAATTGTTCAAAGCTTAAAGCTGCGTTTCGGTTGGAATTTAGTTCTTTGCGCGATTTTTCGGGTATGGATAAATAGAGATAGCGATAGAGATTCGGCATATTGACGTACAACTGGATATTGGAATCGTTATCCAATTGTGTATTTAAGACATTGTATTTCTCACTGTTAGCTAAAGTTTGTCCGAGAATGTATTTTTTTATTGTCGTCGTCAGGGCTGCGGGGGAATTACTGAATAAAACATAATCTCCGATTATGGTATAATAAGGTTTTTCCAGCCTGTCGAACAGTCCTCCGGCGAATAAGCGGAAGAATCCTTTCAGGCTAAGGTAATTGATGGTGTATCCGTTATAATTGATGTTTCTGAATTTAACCGGAGTGCGGAGCCGGATCTGTTCGGAAAGGTAATTCAGCTGGTCTTGGGCGTAGTCGATGTCTTTACTGTGAATGGCCAGAATAACGGTTTGCATCGGTTGTTCGCCGGCACACTCCGGTTTGATTAAGGCAATTTCATTGCCGATCCAGGAGGTGAAAATATCGAGTACGTCGATTTTTAAAAATTTGTTGAGTTTTTGCAGGGAAGCATCATACGTGTTCCATTGACCGGGATTTTGGGTACGATAATTGTCGGTCAGTGCTTTTTTTAAATCGGCAAAAGAACTGTAGCAAAAGGAAAGATAAGAGGCTGTATTGTCCCCGGCGATTTCCTTGATATGAGAGGTACCTCTTCCGATGCTCTTTATCGCGTTTAAAATAGGAGAATATGCGGTGTCCGGTAAACTGCATCCTGTAAAAACGATCTCTTCGTTTTTCAGATTTACAGATAAAAAAGTGCTGTCGAGAAAAGCTGTTTCGTTTTTATCCGTCAGTGCGGAAATATCGCTTCCCAGCCAATGTCCTAATTCCCGGTGGTTAAGATAAAGGGTGATGTCGTTTTTATAGTTTTCTGTTTTCTGCTTTTTGCGGTCTTCACAGGTTTTCACCGATTCTTTTACCAATTCCTCGGAAAGTGATCCGATAAGCAAATTATCCTGAAAAGTATAATAAAATATGTAGTTCTCATATAGTAAACGGTTGATACGATTGGGTTGTTTACTGATTCTTAAACCGTAGTCCTTTATCAGCGCCGGAAGAAAGTCTTCGAACGTTTTGATAACATTCAGCTTTTGCAGATCGCATACGTAGAGAAAATCGTATTTTCCGCTTGGGAGACGGTGGCAGGAAAGGGCGAACGGACGATCCGTGACCAGCGAGCGTAAAGTGGGGTATACGCCGGCCAGGGAGTCGGCAAGCTCGATGTTGCGGTGGTATTCCTGAAAATAGGGATAGTCTTTCAGGGATTGCCAGATGGTATTGGGTTTTAATTTATTATAAACATTATTGAAAGACGGAGTCCGGACAATAAACAATGCATTGGCAGGAATAGCCATATTGATGGAATAGCGGCGTGCATCGCGGAAAATGGCAAACCATACGAGAACTGCGATTAGTACCACACTGGCGGATAAGATGATCAGACGCTTTTTCATAATTTAGAAATTTGGCCGCAAGACACATTTAATTGCAGATCGTAAATTTACGATTTTAGATTGAACCCACAATCCGGTTGTTAAAGTATTATAGATTATATTCATAATCTCTCTCTGCAAAAAAGAGGAATCGAAAATCATAAATCATTGTACATATAAATTGTAAATTTTAAATTGCTTGACAAAGGGATTCGTTGCCGGATTTATTTAATCTAAAATTTAAAATCGTAAATCTACAATTAAAATATACCTTTGTGTCGGATTCGGATGAATCATCGCCGGCCTCGGTAACGTACAATAAGGGGCAGGTTTTATTTGTCAATTCGTAATTGAACGATTATGAATTTGTATTTCCGTTTATTTTGGGCTTTTTTCAAGATCGGGGCATTCACTTTCGGTGGAGGGTATGCCATGATTCCGCTGATCCAGCGGGAAGTGGTCGACCGGAAAAAATGGCTGGAAGAAGATGAATTTATCGATATGCTGGCGATAGCCCAATCGGTACCCGGACCTATTTCTCTGAATACGGCTGTTTTTGTCGGTAATAAAATGCGGGGAATAAAGGGAAGTCTGATTTCAGGCTTGGGGATTATTCTCCCTTCTTTTATTGTTATTTTGCTCATCGCTCTGGTATTTACCGAATTCAAGGACAACCCCGGAGTGGAGCGGGTATTCAAGGGAATCCGCCCGGCTGTTGTGGCATTGATTGCTGCCCCGTTGTGGAATATGGGTAAAAAAGCGGGTATTACCTGGAGAACCTTGTGGATTCCGGTTGCCGCGGCTTTGCTGATCTGGCTGGCCGGAATATCCCCGGTATATATCGTTATGGTGGCGATAGCCGGCGGTATCGGCTGGTATATGTTGCAATTGAAAAAGAGAAAGTAATGGATGAATGGAGTTTGTATCTGAGCTTGTTCTGGGCCTTTTTCAAAATCGGGCTTTTCGGTTTCGGAGGTGGTTATGCCATGATTTCTTTGATCCAGCACGAGGTCGTTGAAGTTCACCACTGGATCAGTGTTTCCGACTTTACGGATATAGTGGCTATTTCGCAGACAACACCGGGACCTATCGCTTTTAATACGGCCACTTATATCGGTTATACGGCTACGGGAAGTGTATGGGGGTCTGCCGTATGTACCCTTGCGGTAAGCCTGCCTTCGATCATATTGATGACACTGGTATGCCGTTTCTTCTTTATGTTCCGGGATAATGCTTATGTAGCAGCTATATTGGGAGCATTAAAACCGACAGTGATCGGCCTGATTGCTGCGGCAGCCCTGTTGCTGATGAACGGGCGTAATTTTGAGGATTATAAAAGCTGGTTGATTTTTGGCATAGTTTTTCTGGCTTCCCTGAAAAAAGTCGATCCCATACTATTGATTATATTGGCGGGAGTAGCAGGCTATTTCCTATATTAGAACCTGTGTCCGGAATCAGTTTTCTTCTTCCGGAAGGTCCTCTTGTCCGATGGGTATCAGCAATTCGCTTTCGCTTTGCGGAAGTGCTTCTACATTGCGCAAATGCCGTTGTATAGCCCGTGTCCGTTTGCCCATCACTTCTTCGATCTGGTTATTGGCCGTTTGTATATTTTTCTGGGCTTTTTCGAGCATGCCTCCGAACTTTTCGAATTCGGTTTTAACGGCACCCAACACCTTCCAGACTTCACTGCTCCGTTTTTGGATGGCCAACGTACGGAATCCCATTTGCAGACTGTTGAGAATGGCAGCCAGGGTGGTCGGACCGGTCACAATCACTTTATAATCGCGTTGAAGCTGCTCTAACAGGCTGGCCCGGCGGACCACTTCGCCGTAAATAGACTCGAACGGTAAAAACATGATTCCGAAATCTGTTGTATAAGGCGGGTCCAGGTATTTGTCATGGATGTCCTTCGCCATCGCTTTTATGGTTTGCTCGATGTTTCGGGAAGCCGCGTCCAGTTCTGACGTATCTCCTGAATCGTAAGCATTTTGAAGCTGCTCGTATGCATCTTTGGGAAATTTGGCGTCGATGGGAAGGTACACACAATTACCGCTATCGTCTTTACCCGGCAACTTAATGGCAAATTCGACAAGCGTATCCGATCCCTTTCTGGTTTTTACATTGGCTTCGTATTGTTCCGGTGCCAGAATCTGCTCCAGCAACATTTCCAACTGGACTTCCCCGATACAACCGCGCATTTTGACATTTCCCAGTACTTTTTTCAGCCCCCCGACATCCTGGGCCAGCGATTGCATCTCGCCCAAGCCTTTCTGTACATGTTCGAGTTGCTTGCTTACCATTTCAAACGATTGGCCGATACGTTCGTTCAGTGTTTTCTGAAGTTTTTCGTCTACAGTCGACCGCATTTCATCCAGGCGTTTTTCCGTGGATTGCAGCAGTTCGCTTTGTTTTTTACTCAACTCTCCAAATTTTTCCCGTTGGAGCTCATTGAAACTTTGTATGTTTTCAGTAAATATTTTCCGGAATTCCTGGAAAGATGAATCAAGAGTCCGCCGGACAGTTTCCAGTGATTGAAAATTTTGTTCGGCAATATGCTTTAAGCTTTCAGCATTTTCCGTTCGGAAAGCTCCTAACGATTTCGCAAGCTCTTCGCGGTTCTCGCGGGCTGTTTTGGAATGGTTTTCCAATAAATAGCGGCACTCTTCCCGTATGATTTTTTCCAGCCGGCCGATGTCTTCCCGCAAAGAAGACAATTCGGCTGTCGCATGATCGTTCTTTTTACGCAAGAGTAATGCGATGATAAAAACATTCAGCAACAGGAGTATTGCGGATAAGATATACATAATCATTTCTTTTTATTGGCTTTATTGGCTAACTGTCCGCAGGCGGCATCGATGTCTTTTCCTTTGCTGCGTCGGATATTGACGATCATATTACAGGATTCGAGAAAACGGATAAAAATGTCCCGTTGTTTCTCAGGGCTGTGGCGAAACGGGGAGTTTTCTACGGCATTGTATTCGATAATGTTGATTTTTACGGGAAATTGACGGCAATAAGCTGCTAAAACCTTTGCATCCTCCAATGAATCGTTTATTCCTGCCAGTAACAGATATTCGAATGTGGGGCGGATGCCTGTTTTGCCTGTAAAATATTTCAGGCTTTCTGCCAGTTCTGCCAGGGAGTGAGCCCGGTTTACCGGCATAAGCTTACTCCGGATCTCTTCACGGGCGGAATGTAAGGAAACGGCCAGATTAAAACGTACGTCATCGTCTGCCAGTTGCCGGATTTTGTCCGGAATACCGGCTGTGGAAACGGTAATGCGGGAAGGCGACATGGCCAGGCCGTCTTCCGCTGTAATCCGGTCGATAGCCCGGAGTACATTGTCGTAATTCATCAAAGGTTCGCCCATGCCCATAAAGACGATATTCGATAACTGCGATTCCCGTTTCTCTGCTTCTTCCCGGGCAGCAACGACCTGATCGAATATTTCTCCCGGAGTAAGATTCCGCTTGAAGCCTAAAGTACCTGTCGCACAAAAACTGCATCCTAATTGGCAGCCTGCCTGAGAGGATACACAAACCGTATAGCGGTCGTTGCCGGGAATCAGTACGCTTTCCACATAATTCCCGTCATGCAGGCGCCAGGCTGTTTTGGTCGTACCGTCTGTTGCCGATTGAATGCGGTCGGCCGTAAGAGAATCGAATATATATTGCCCGGCAAGCAACTCCCGTGTGCTTTTAGGCAAATTGGTCATTTCATCGAAACTATGTACTCCTTTCTGCCAGATCCATTGCCGGATTTGTTTGGCGCGGAAGGCTTTTTCTCCTTTTGAAGTCAGGAATTGAGCAATCTCCTCCGTCGTGATTTCCCTGATGTTTTGTTTTTCTGCTGTCATTTTGTTTTCTGAATGCAAAGTCAGGCTTATTTGAGCTACGCCGGAATGCATTTATCGGATACAAAAATAAGATAATTTTCAGTTTCCGGAATTTAAATAAGTAAAGTTCTCCGATTGATTTTATAGATTTGTAACTTTATGCTACTGTAATTATTCTTCGTTTATTATCTCTTGAAAAACGTTAGGAATAATTCTTTTTCAAACGATTTAATTATATATTTGCAGTTATATAAGTGCTAAAGTTACAAATTAATATTAAAAAACAGGAAAAAAGAGAAATATGAAAAGATTACTGATTGTTATTTTGACGTTGCTTACGGTTTCAATGGTTCGGGCTGATGAGGGGATGTGGTTGTTGTCGTTGTTAAAACAGCAGAACATTGAAAAAATGCAGCAAATGGGCTTTAAATTAAGCGCCGAAGATATTTATTCTGTAAACAAGCCTGGGATTAAAGATGCAATCGTCGGATTGGGAAATATCGGCCGGCCGTTCCGTCATTTTTGTTCCGGAGAAATCGTATCGGACCAGGGTCTGATGATTACCAACCATCATTGCGGTTTTGGTGCGATTCAGGCACATTCATCGGTAGAACACGACTATTTATCCGATGGTTTCTGGGCTTATAAAATGGAAGACGAATTGACCAATCCAGGTATAACCGCTTCTATCCTGGAAAGAATGGAAGACGTAACCGACCGGGTAAATGCCGTATTAAACGACAATATGAGCGCAATGGAAAGAGACGTTGCCCTCGATAGCATCTACAAAGTGATCGTGAAAGAAGCTACCGACAGTACCGATTTGAGCGGTCAGGTAATTTCTATGTTTGAAGGAAATCAGTTTTTCCTCTTTTTGTATACCATTTACAAAGACGTTCGTTTAGTGGGTGCTCCTCCCCAGAGCATGGGTAAATTCGGCGGAGATACCGATAACTGGATGTGGCCGCGCCACACCTGTGATTTTTCCATGTTCCGTATCTATACCGGTCCGGACGGTCGTCCCGCGGAATATTCGAAAGATAATGTTCCTTTGAAACCGAAACACCATTTGCCGATATCCCTGAAAGGCGTTCAGGATGGTGATTTTGCAATGATTATGGGTTTCCCGGGATCGACAGACCGCTTTGCTACCAGCTATAGCTTGCAAAATACGATAGATGCCACCAATGCCATTCGTTATAAAGTGCGTACGGAAGCTTTACGCATCATGAAAGAAGAGATGGATAAGAGTCCGAAAACGCGTATCCAGTATGCTTCAAAACATGCCAGCAGTGCCAATTACTGGAAATATTCTTACGAACAGAACAAAGCGCTGGAGCAATTGAATACGATGGGAAATAAAAAGGAGATAGAGGCGGAATTTACTGCTTGGGTAAATGCCGATCCTGCCCGTAAGGCTCAATACGGTAATGTATTGCCCGAGTTGGAGAAAAACTTTAAGGATATCCGGAGTTATGCCGAGGCTCAGACTTATTTATTTGAAGCACTGGGAGGACCGGAAGCCCATAAGACAGCTTATGCTTTTGCCGGACAACTTGAGAAATTGTGTGATAAGGAAACTACTGCGGAAGAAAAAGCAGAAATCCGGAAATCCCTGAAAGAAAGTGCACAGGAGTTTTTTAAGGATTATAATGCCGAACTGGATGCCCGCTTATTTGCTGCATTGTTTAAAATGTACGATGAAAATGTGGACCCCGATCTGAAACCGGAGATTATCGAAATGATCAATAAGAAATACAAAGGAAATTATGAAGAATTTGCCCGGGACATGCTTCACACCTCCGTATTTATGAATGAGAAAGCTTTGGATGCATTTATCGATAAGCCGAATTGTAAAAAATTGAAAAAAGATTTGGCTTATCAGGCCGGCACCTCTTACATCGGAATGTGGATCAAACTTTCGGCCTACATGAACGATATGAAGGAAAGCATCGCTAAAAACAACCGTTTGTTTGTGAGGGGGCTGATGCAGATGGAACCGGACAAAGTTATGGCTCCGAATGCAAATTCAACGCTTCGTCTGACTTATGGAAAGGTAAAAAGTTACAAACCGCGGGATGCCGTGTTCTATGACTATTATACGACCCTGACCGGCGTGATGGAAAAGGAAGGCCCGAAAGGAGGCGAATTCGAAGTACCGGACAGATTGAAGGAACTTTATAAGGCAAAAGATTTCGGTCAGTACGGTGAAGGCAATGTCGTGACCTGTTTTATTACAGACAATGATATTACCGGAGGTAATTCGGGTTCACCCGTAATCAATGCGAACGGCGAACTGATCGGAGCGGCTTTCGACGGTAACTCGGAAGCGATGTCCGGAGATATCGATTTTGAGGAAAACCTGCAACGGTGTATCAATGTAGATATGCGCTATGTGCTTTTCGTAATCGATAAATATGCCGGTGCGAAAAACCTGATCGATGAAATGACATTGGTAAAATAAAAAGGCAAGCCGATTATTTTAATAATACATAGATAAATTGTAAATTTTAGATTGACGATTTGGGATTCATAAATCCGACGACGAACCCCTTTGTTCAGACAATTTAAAATTTACAATCTAAAATTTACAATTTACAATTAATATTGGTTTTACTGGTTAGAATTTAAATATTACAACAATGAAAAACATGAATTGGAAAGATTTGTCTTTCGGTTATTCTAAGACAGATTATAATGTACGCTGTTATTATAAAGACGGCAAATGGAGCGCTCCGGAAATAAGCGATTCGGAGATGTTGAGTATACACATGGCTTCAACTTGTCTCCACTATGGACAGGAAGCTTTTGAAGGTATGAAAGCTTTCCGAGGCAAAGACGGTAAAATCCGTTTGTTCCGTTGTGAAGAGAATGCAAAACGGATGCAGAATTCTGCAGATTATGTGATGATGCAGGCTCCTTCTGTCGAATTGTTTACAGAAGCAGTAGTCAAAGCAATCAAGGCAAATGAAGAGTTTGTTCCGCCTTATGAATCAGGTGCCAGCCTGTACATTCGTCCGCTTTTGATCGGTGTAGGCCCGCAAATGGGGGTTGCTCCGGCTAAAGAATATATGTTTGTGGTGTTTGTTGCTCCGGTAGGACCCTATTTTAAAGAAGGTTTCAAACCGACGAAAGTGATGTTGGAACGGAAATACGACCGTGCAGCTCCCAACGGAACGGGGCATATCAAAGTAGGAGGAAATTACGCAGCCGGAATGCGCTCAGGTGTTGTGGCCCATGAAAAAGGCTATTCAACGGCTATATTCCTCGATTCGAAAGAAAAGAAATACATCGACGAATGTGGTCCGGCTAACTTCTTCGGTATAAAGAACGGTTTGTATATTACTCCGTATTCCCATACGATTTTACCTTCCATTACCAATGCCAGCCTGATGGTGTTGGCCGAAGATATGGGATTGAAAGTAGAACGCCGTCATATTCCGGTAGAAGAGTTGGAAACTTTTGAAGAAGCAGGAGCATGTGGAACCGCTGCTGTCATCAGTCCGATCAGCCAGATCGATGATCTGGAAAACAATAAGAGCATCCGTTTCGGAAAACCGGATGTAGCCGGAGAATGGAGTACAAAATTGTACCACCGTTTGCGTGCCATCCAATACGGAGACGAACCGGATAAATTCGGTTGGATTACTGTCGTTGAATAATTTTCACTGATCTTAATATCGGTATTGCCTGGGAATTCCTGAACCGGAATTTTCAGGCAATTTTTTTCAGGGTATTTTTTGAGAAAAATAAAAATTTTCCGCTTAACAGTTGTTTTATTACGAAATATTCGTAGATTTGCGATATAATCGTAAATAAAAATCAGGATGATGGAAAAATTGACATTTCAGGAAGAAGAACTTATGCTGATTATCTGGCAAGTAAAAGAAGGAGTAATTAAGGATTTCCTGATGCAGATGGAAGAACCGCGTCCGCCCTATACGACAGTGGCTTCCATCGTGAAGAATTTGGAAAAGAAAGGATATGTGGAAAGTAAGCGTTACGGCAATACTTATGCCTATCGGCCTTTGATCGAAGAAAATGAATATAAGACGAAATTTATGTCGGGAGTCGTGCGCAACTATTTTGCCAATTCATATAAGGAGCTGGTTGCATTTTTTGCGAAGAAACAAAAGATTTCAACTGAAGAGCTGAAAGAGATTATAGATTTAATAGAGAAGGAATAGGATATCCCGGACCGGGACAGGAGTGTAAAAAGATCGGTTTGGAACGATCTGAAATGACATTCATAGAAATTGTAAATTTTAGATTGCTTGGCAAAAGGATCCGATGGCGGATTTATTTAATCTGAAATCTACAATCGGGAATGTTGGTTAAGGTCCGGAATTTAAAATGAAGAAGGCATTATGGATAATTTGTATGTCTATATTTTGAAAGTGAATATCGCATTGTTGGTATTTTGGTTATTTTGCCGTTTGGTCTTCGGGAAAGACACTTTTCTTGGGATAAAACGGGCTTGTTTGTTAACGGTCCTGGGATTATCCTTTGTTTACCCTCTTATCGATATTGCAAGTTGGATAAAAGAAGAACAGCAGGTTGTGCTGGTTCGTTATGCAATGGATATTCAGCACATCGCTTTTTCCGTATTACCGCAGGAGCAGGCTGTTGTACTGACGTGGGAACGGATATTGTGGGGAATATATCTGGCAGGGGCCTTGTTTTTATGCGTACGGATGTTGGTGCAATTATGGTATATCTGGCGTTTTATCCGATTGGGGAAACGTTTGGATTGTCTGGGAACAACCGTTGTTTCTCCCGGTAGCGGAATTGCTCCTTTTTCTTTTTGCCATTGGATTTTTATGCATCCGGACGATTATACGCTTCGGGAAATGCAGGAAATTCTGGCTCATGAAAAAGCACATGTCGCCCAAAAACATTCCCTGGATATGCTGTTGAGTGAGTTTGTATGCATTGTTTTTTGGTTTAATCCGGCGGTGTGGTTGTTAAGGCATGAGATTCGCCAGAATCTGGAATTTCTGGCGGATCAGGATGTCATGGAGGCGGGATATAACCGGAAAAATTATCAATATCATTTACTGCGTTTATCGCATCAATCGGCTGCAGCACAAATCGTAAATAATTTCAATGTTTCACAGTTAAAAAAACGGATTATCATGATGAATAAAAGAAAAACATCGCGGGCGGGACTTTTAAAATATGCTCTGTTGGTGCCTGTCACCGGACTGTTGGTTATGTCCAGTAATGTACAGGCTTTAGCACGTTTGCTTCCGGAAAAGGCAGTTGCCCGGGAAGTGATCGCCCGGCAACCGCAAACAGATAAGAAAATTCAGGTGAAAGGCACAGTTTTAAATGAAAGTAAGACTCCGGTAACAGGTGCTATTGTTTTGGTAAAGGGAACCAGCTACGGAACGACTACTGACAAGAAAGGTAATTTTACTTTGGAATTGAATAAGGGAGAGACAATCGTTGTGAGTTATGTCGGGAGAAGAACTATAGAAGTCAAGGCCGACAATTTTGTGGATGACGGTAAAGAGGCCGATCTGGTCATTGAATTGCAACCGGAAGCTAAAGTCCTGGACCGGGTGGAAGTTGTTGCTTATACTGCAAAGAAAAAGACAAAGATAAAAGATGAAGTGATGGAGGTTGTGGAAAGTACACCTCAATTTCCGGGCGGAGATGTAGCCCTTAAAGCTTTTCTGCTCGAAAATGTAAAATACCCGCAGGAGGCCCAGCAAAAAGGTATCACCGGAGAAGTGATGGTCGGTTTCAGAGTGAATGAGCAAGGGAAAATTATTGACCCCCAGGTAGTGACAGGCGTTGATCCGTTATTGGACAAGGAAGCATTACGGGTAGTGAAAATGATGCCCGCTTGGACTCCTGCCCGGCAAAGAGGGAAAGCCGTTCCTTATGATTTTATGATTCCGGTTAATTTCTCTTTAAGCGGAAAAGTCGATGAGATCATCGTGACGGGTAGTTTTACAGTTAGGTCTGATAGGGGAGAGCCAATCCTGAAAATGATGTCTGCCGGAAGCCAGCCGCTTTATGTGATAGATGATGTTATTCAGCCGGAATCCGTAAAAGATATATCCAAAATAGCCGATCCGAATAATATTCAGACAATCACAGTACTGAAGGATGAATCGGCTATAAAAATATATGGAGAGAAAGGAAAAAACGGTGTAATTATTATTACTACAAAAAAGAAGGATGAACAAAAAAAATAATTTTGGAAAAGAATATTTAGGCTGAATATTTATAGAGTCCTGAAGGGGCTTGGATTTTGCCCGGGTTTACTTTGTATACCCGGGCAAATTTGTATGTTTATCCGGTTCTGTTTGTGTCTGGAAACTGTTTGCCGGGAATCGTAAAAGAAAATCCGGCGATTAAAACCGGATTTGTATGCATGTACTTATAAGCCTGTCTTTTTTTTCTGGATTTCGTCGATTGTCAGTTCTTTGTCCCAGATGACATGCATGCCTCGTTGCTTGAACACTTCCAGGTACTGTTCGATCGGGGGTAGGTTTATCGCCTTCCGTAACGAGTCTAGCCGGGAAGGATTTTCTACCGGCCACAGATAGAACACCTGATCTCCGGTCTGTTTATCTGTGTAACTGACCGTTTGAGTGCCGTAAATTTGTTTTTTTCCTGTGTGCATTAAGATGCGGTCGTATAATGTCATACACGAACTTTTGTCCAGATTGCCTTTCTTTACCTGTTGCTCGATCAGGGGAAAATACTTTTGTTGATCTGTAATATTTCCATGATCGACAACTAAAAAGATAGCTTGATTGGCTAATGGTGACAGGTTGTCGGGCCATCCTTGTTCATCCAGAAGTTTATAGATCACGGCTTGATTTTCTTGATCGGTATTGTGCATTGTCTGTACGAATTTAAGTACACTGTCCTGTGGAAGCTTGCCTGTGAATACGGTTTCGAAATTGGCTCTGACACGCTGGTCTTTCCGGTATATCTCACACAATAGGGAATCCACAGAACGATAATCTTGTGCTGTAGCGGCAAATACCGTGCAGATAATTATGGCTGTTGAGAGGAGTTTTTTCATTTTTAGGACTTTTGAGTAAGTGAATCTGGCAGATTTAAAATTGCTTAATAATGGAATTCATCGTCGGATTTATTTAATCTGAAATCGTAAATCTACAATTTTAAACCTGCTGTTTTATACGATGTCGAAGGTGTTGTCCGAAACGGGGTAAACTCGTTTCCCTTTTTTTATTTTGTCGTAATAAACACTTCGGCACTTTTATAGTATCCGGTTTCTTTTTCTGCTTGGGTAATGGGGCGGATTTGGCGGATATTGGCGATATCGACACCGGAAAAATCCGCTGCTGCCGCTCCGTTGAGCCATAGCAAAGGCTTGTCGGATTTGGCAAGATTGTATTTGAAATCCTGATTATCGTATTTGAAACGTAGTGTATTGTCTTTTAGTGAAATGAAATCACCTAATCTGCTGTCGGATGTGACGATAAGGTAAGATTTGCGGCTGTCTTTTTTATCGTTGACCAGATTCACGTATTTGATTTGTTCGGGCATGGTGATCTCTTCTCCTTCAAATTTGATGCCGTCGACAATATAAATGATATCCAGATTTTTCGTGTTGATTTTGATTTTGGTTTTACCGTTATCTTCTGTAATCTGTATGGAACTGCCCATTGTACTGATCGTATTTCCGAAATCTCCGATATTACTGCCCAATTGGTCGAAAAAGCTGCCCATTGTGCTGAATCCCGAACCTATGGTATTGAAAATAGAATCCATAGTTCCAAGCCTGAAATTGTTAAAAAAAGTCGAATCATCCCCCGAAAAGCTGAAGTTGAAATTTGTTCCCATATTGAAATTCCGTCGCATTTCTTCTGCCTTTTTTCTCATGATTTCTGCTTGCTTTCTCATTTCTTCCGCCTGCTTTTTAACCTCTTCAGAGGACATCGTGTTGTAATTGAACGATTGCAGATAAGATGTGTATTTTTCATTGTTCGGATTCAGGGCCGACAAGGAGTTAAGCCCTTTGATATTTAAAGCCCGGGAAAGCAAAGCGATATTTTCTGCCTGGATATTACCCCGTAGTTCAATGATTTCCAGATTGTTTTTCGTTTCCTGATTGATGACAACCAGATCCGATAATTTATCTTCCGCATTCTTGGAATAAATAAATTGTTTGCTGTCGTTGGTGGTGGCACTTTTTACCAGAGTATACCCCTTCTTTTTCAGTTCGTCGGTAAATTTGCCGGTAATACCGTCGGCTGTCCATGTTGTATTGCGTACCAGATCAAACGAAAGAATGTTGACTTCGTTCAAATCTTTTAATAACTTTTCTGCTGCCGGCGAGAGATTTTTCTTTTTATACAGGCCGTACAAATTTTTATCCAGGTGAGTAATGGTTACACCGTCTTTTCCTTCATAAGCCGACATGAGCTTATGAACCTGGGCATGGCTGAAAAAGGGAAGAAGCATGCCTGCAACGAGAATAAATAATACTTTTTTCATGGCAATCCTTATTTAATTGTTTGTTATTCGATGGCAATGATCAGTTTATGATCTTCATACAATACTTTTTCATTTGGGCGATCCTCTTCCAATATATTACCGATGGTGCGTAAAGCATTTTCGAAACGCTCACGCTTTATATTGTCCGTAACTTGCAGATCGGATGGAAGTGCCGGCCTAAACGAACCTTTGACAAAAATAATCAGTACCAGCATAGCGGCGATGCTTCCGGCTGTCAGATATAATTGCCGGAAGTGTTTTTGCCGTCGCTTCCGTATGCCTTGCCGTATGCCGGCATATAAGCCTTTGGGCAGGCTCTCCTGAACCGGACCGGTGGATAAGGCCGGTTCTTCCGTCAGATGGCCCCGGCGAAACTCTTCTTTGAGGTATCTTTCTTCTGCGAGGGTCGTCTCTCCCCGGTAATATCGTTTTAATATATCCTGTATATTATCCATAATCATTCGTATTTCGAAATACTGTATTGTTTTACCAGAATCTCTTTGATTTTGGTGCGGGCCCTGGATAACAGCACCCGTATATTGTTCAGGCCGAGGCCGGTGATTTCTGCAATCTCATTGTATTCCATCTCTTCGATCTCCCGGAGAATGACAACCTCCCGCTGGTTGTCCGGAAGGGTATCGATAATCTGCTTTACCAATGCCGCCGTTTCTTTATCTTCCAGTGACCGGAGCAGGTCGTGATCGTAACCGCTGTTTTTGTACATCTGTTCTTCATCATATAACGGTTTTTGTTTTTTAAGAATGTCGAGGCATAAATTGCGTGTGATTTTCAAAGCCCATGCTTTGGGATTTCGCACCTTGCATAACTCCCGGCGCATCTCCCACAGTTTATACATCACATCCTGGGTAATATCCGCAGCTCCGGACCGGTCGCCCGTCAGATGTACCGCAAAAGTAAAAATGTCGTGTGTCAGCGGTAAAATCGATGTATTGAACTCTTTCTCCGTCATCGTATACAAGACGATTATACAACAAATATATTACACGAAAAGGGACGGAAATTTACACAAATAGGAACAAAAAACTTCTTTTCCGGATATATATATGAAAACAGGAGGATAATGCATTGATATTCATGCTTTTTTTCTGACGGTTTTTATTTACACATGAAATAATGACAATGCGGATAGCTGAGATATGAATCCAAAATCCGGACAGATTCTTACCGGATGCGGATATTTCTGTGAGTAAGGAAATCAGGTGACAGAGTCATGCAGAAAAATCGTGATGTTTTTATTTGGCCGACTTATTGATTAAAAAAGTTGAAAAATACGTGAAAATATTTATATTTGTTGTAAATCTGATAGATCGGTCGGCAATACAAGGCTAAAGGAAAAGAACCGGTCGTACAGCTTTGAAAATTTGCCGGGTATGGACGGAAAGTTTTACGGATTACCGCGGATATCCCGGAAGCAAGGATAATAAAATGTGTATTTTATAATAAGTAATCGTTCGTAATTAGTTATACATTTTAAGAATGTCGATCATCTGAAATCGGGCAGATTACGAAAATATTAAATAAGTCGAGGGACTTAATTTGAATTATGCAGATGAAATATTATGGTTTTTTGTTTATTGTAAGTTTATTATGGACCGGACATCTTACCGTGTTGGCTCAAGCCGGTGAGGTAGATGTGGCGGAGCAGTTGCGGACATTGAATGCCGATCATACCGGATTTTCACGTTCTTTTGAAGAAGTAATGAAGAAAGTGGATGATGTGCTGTGGTATAACAAGGTGGGGGACGTGGCCTATGTCGATAAAGTATATCTGTGTGGTCCGCCTAAGGCCAATCCGTCCAATCCCACAGCTATGGGTGTGAATAACCCGTTGAAGTTCTGGGCGTATGTATTTGTTCCGAAAAGTATTGATCCGGACAAAAAATATCCTTTGATCGTTTTTGCCCATAGCGGAGTACATGCGGATTTTTCGACCTATTATGCCCATATTGTCCGGGAATTAGTGGCCCAGGAGTATATTGTAGTGGCGGCCGAATACCGGGGAAGTACCGGGTATGGTGCCGGGACGTATAAAAACATCGATTACGGTGGTCTGGAAAATCAGGATGTTTACGAGAGCGGACAATATATGGTTGAAAATTATAGTTTCGTGGATAAAAACCGGATTGGGATTATAGGCTGGAGTCACGGAGGAATGATTACGCTGATGAATCTGATGACCTATCCCGGTGTGTATAAATGTGGGTTTGCGGGAGTACCTGTTTGTGATGTTATCATGCGGATGGGATATGCCGAAGATGGTTACCGGGAAATGTTCAGGCGGGACATCGGGAAAAGCGCCAGGGGTGATATTGCAGAATACAAAAGGCGTTCTCCGGTGTGGCATGCCGACAAGCTGAAAGACCCGGTATTGATCTATACGAATACGAATGACGACGATGTGAATGTTATCGAAGTGGAACATATGATCAGGGCCCTGAAAGCGGAAGGAAAGCAATTTGATTACAAGATATTTCAGGATATGCCCGGCGGGCATTCTTTTGACCGGATCGACATCAGAACCGCGACCGAAATCCGCTACGATATATACAAATATCTGGCAAAACACCTGAAACCCTCCAAACCGTTTAAATCCCATAAGGAATTGAGAATAGCCGCCTATCGTTTCAATTGAACGGAGATTGGATATAGCTGGGTAAAAGCATTTGTTTTTATAAGAATTACTATCCTTCTGCTGCGAACTTATACGATAGCCTGGGTGAACTGTACGAACGCCGGCAACAACTGAAAGCGGCTCGCCGCTGCTACCGTCAGGCATTGAAAATCGCCCGGCAAGACAAAGATATGATACTCATGCTCCCGGCATACGAAGCACATTTGAAGGGTGTAAAATAAACGCAAAGAATTATTTGATTTTTTCCTGTTGATTCATAAAAAGTATACTTGTATAATTGATCATTGCTGATAAAACATGTCCGAATAAATGAATCTCCGCTAGCCTTACAATATTTCAAATACCAATAGCATAAATAAAGCAAAAGCGTTGAGAGTAGAATGAGCCAAGGTCATAGACCAATACGGTTTATTGTTATATTCCGACCTTAAAATATATGTGTACATCAGAATGCTTCCTATAAAAAAGGTGCTGATTATATAAAGCAGGCTGAAATTATGTACCAGACTGAAACATACAGATGAAATTAAGACGATAGTTATATTGTTAAAATGCAACCATTTTTTTAATTGATAAATAAGTGTCTGAAATAATGCCGTTTCAACAATAGGTGCTAAAATCAAAGCCGATATTAATATCGTAACGGTTAAGGTCGGTTGTTCGGGATTTATTAGTTCTTCTCTAAACTGAATATCCTCTAATTGAAACATTTTGAAGGGCAAGTAAACAATGGCTTTTGTTAGATTAACCGCAACCAACACGATAAGGCAAAATTGAATCATGTTCGCTTTGCCTATGATTTTTTTTAAACGATGAATGTTATACATTATGCAATAGATTTACTTTTAAAACGTGTCGAATGCAAAAGGAACAAAACCGGCATATCGAAATGCTCACTGCTGTTAAAAAATCAAAGTACGATCGGATAAGAAAACGTCATGTCGTATTGCTTTATCCCGATGACCATTATTTACAATATTTCAAATACCAATAGCATAAGTAAAGCAAGAACGTTGATAGTAGAATGAGCTAAGGTTATAGACCAATACGGTTTATTGCGATATTTTGCCCTTAAAATATAGGTGTACATTAGAATACTTCCCGTAAAAAAGGTGCTGATCATATAAAACAGGCTGTAGTCATGCATCAGACCGAAACATACAGCTGAAATCAGTACAATAGTGATATCGTTAAAATTCAACCATTTCGTAAATTTAAAAATAAGTGTCTGATACAATGCCGTTTCGATAATAGGTGCAAATACTAAAATGTCTAACAACAGATCGACGGTTAAAACGGGTTTTTCCAGATTTATTAATGGTTCATTAAACTGTATATCATTTATTCGGAGTATTTTAAAAGGTAAATGAACAATGGCTTTTGTCAGATTAACCGCAATCAACACGATAAGGCAAAATTGAATCATGTTCGCTTTGCCTATGATTTCCTTTAAACGATGAATATTATACATTGGATTATAAAGTGGAAGGTTGTTTGAGCTTTTTAACGATAAATACATATATCCCCGTATTTAGAACAAGAGTCCCCATAATGACAGCTAAATGTAAATAATTACCTCCGGTGGCAAAATCTACAACTTCAATTAACGTTGCGATCGACGTACAGATATACAGCAAGCTGATTTTATGGCCTATGCGACTTAATGCGAGTAACATATAACAAAATCCGTACATCGGTATCCGGTATACCGTTTCGCAGGTATGCTGATTTAGGATTATTCTTAATAGAAGTGCGATTAGCAATAGGAGAATTAAAAAAGTGATGTACTTATATTTTTTCATTGTATTAATTATTATCGGGGGGCATTCAGTTGCTGGATTTATCGTATGACAATTGAAATCGTGCCCTATGAGTACTTGATCCTTCATATTTCGTTTTAATTGCATCACCGGACTACCCGGTGGTAATTTTTCCAATTCGTCCGATAATACCTGTAAAGGCGAATGAACAACACAGGGAAAAATTCAAATCGGTTATCGGTAATTTTGCGGCGCTACCTTTAACAAAAGCAGGGGTAACACTTGCTGAACGTTAAATTTTGGGTTACTCTGCCAGGCCTTAAACCTTACTGCCAAAGGTGTGTTTACCTGAATCTGTCTGTCAAAAATTTATCCGACAATCTTACGATCGTTTATTGCCACGCAAATACTTCGATGTTAGCTTCAACAGGTTTAAAATCGGTTTGTATGATTGCTTCCCGGTGAGCTGCTTTGATTTAACAAAAAGGTTTATCGGTTGGGCGTTTCCGGTTTATCGTTATCCTTAAACATAAAAATCGAATCCTATTTTAAGACGTACCACAAAGGCTGTCCAACCGACCTGACATACAGACGGAGGCAAGATATATAAAAAAATGTAAAGAGACAAATACAATAAACAAAAATATTCGTTACATATATTGAATATCGGCAAAATATTCTATTTATTAGTAATAAAATGGAATACTATTTTCTCAATTTTATATATTTGTAAACAAATATCAAAGGATATGAGATAAGTAATTCGTTGATAAACGACAATAAATCGTTTTAATACGTATTCTTAAACTCTCTGATTTTATAAATATTGTGGTGAAAAACAGAGCTTTATTCATATTTAGACTGTAACGATATAAAGCAATACTCTATGTATAATTTAGATGAAACGACACTTTTTTGATATTGATCATGAATAATTGATATTACAAAACCGGATTTAATTTTTATTTGAAATATGTTAAAATCAATAGGGTTATCGTGTATTTTATTGGGGATATTTTATTGGGGATATTGTCAGAATTCTCGGGGATATGATCTTGTTGAGGCTTATCCGGAGGTGTTGGTGAATCCTTATTCCCGGCCGTTTTCCCCGGATTCTGTAATAACAGCTTTTCCAAAAGATGTAATACATCCTCATCTTTTTGAGAGTTTGCCGATATCGGAAAGGGATTCTATCCGAAGGATAGTGATTTCCAGAATGAAGAAAGACACGCTTAATTTAACGGAATCATTATATGCTTTTAAACCTTATTTTGATCGGTTGAAATTTGAAGATCCTCATTTCCGTCCGTTAATCCCTTGGTTTATCACGAAAAACAATAGAGCGAATTCTGATAAAATACCGATATTGCCTTGGGATATTATTAATATAAACGATACCATTATCATTGATCATTCATATGATGAAAAATTCCATAAAGGAGATCGTATTTTAGAGATTAATAATACGCCTGTTGAGGAATTTATAAAGTACACGTATACGAACCGTTATTCTCCGTTTATTGTTTATCAGGCTTATTATCACTATGCTTATAGTCCCGGCTATACGGTTAAAACTCAACGTCAGAATCAAATACTGAATATTCATACGGAAGGAATAACTTACGATCATTATTTAAAAAATAAAATCTCTGAAAATCAAAAGAAAATATGGGCAGACTATAAAACCGGATATTTCAGTATTCCGGCTTTCAGGTATAATAAAAGTATCATTAAAGACCTGTATTCTTTTATTAAGCGTTTGAAAAAAATAGGCTATCCGAACCTGATCATTGATATACGAAAAAATGGGGGAGGCAGTGGAAGCGATTTCGATGAGTTAATGTCGTTGCTCGTTAATAAGGACACGGTCGTTTATTTAAAAAATGTCAGATTACGGGTGTCTCCAAATACCATTAAAGATTACGATTTTCTTACGGAAGACAGGATGGGGCAATTGATTAATTTGCCTGAACGGTATTTTGTTAAATCATTTCCTTTGAATAAAGAGAAATACCAGAATATGAATATTTACGTATTAATAAGTGAAGATACGGGATCACAGGCCGCAACTTTTGCCAATATTTTGCAATATAACGGTTCTGCAAAATTGGCCGGTGTTCCGCTTTTGCACAATGCTTTGAAATACGGGGAAATAACTCATCTGCCGTGGAGCAGTAATCCTTACGCCACAGTAAGTATCTCAACAATAGAACTCGATGAATACACCCGCAATCCGGACGGTCAGGTATATCCGGATATAGAGATTCCTTTCGTTGCCTCGGAATATATGAAAGGCGGCGATCCTGTCCTGGAAAAACTATTGGAACATATCGAAAGTACACGGTGAAATAAAAACCGTATATTTTATCGTATAAATCGATGTTTATAATTAGTTATACATCTCAAAGATTTAATAAGTTGTAATCCGAATGATTATAAAAATATTAAATAAGTCGGTGGATTTATAATATAAGTCAGAACCGAACAGCCCCCCGGAAGTTTGAAAAACCGGAGGGGCTGTTTATTAGGTGTGATCGTGGGGCTGATCTTGCGAACGGCTGCCTGGGGTCAGATCACAGAATTGGTGTCCGGCGGCGTTTTTTTGTTGCGGGTGAATTTTTCCTGTAGTTCCTGCATAAGTTTGTAGAAATTGGGGATAAACAGGGTACCGACGAGGGCGGTCATAAGCATACCGGCGAAAACGGCGATACCGAGGGAAATGCGGCTGGCGGCTCCGGCTCCGGAGGAGATAACCAACGGGAAGGTACCGAGGATAAAGGCAAAGGAGGTCATCAGTATCGGTCGCAGGCGGACACGGCCCCCTTCCAGTGCGGCTTCGTTGATGGATTTGCCGGCGGCGTGGTAATCGCGGGCAAATTCGACGATGAGGATGGCGTTCTTGGCCGTCAGGGCGATAAGGAGGACGATACCGATCTGTGTGTATACACTGATAGGCAGGTTCATCACCATCACCCCGATAACGACGCCTAGCAGGGCGATAGGGAGTCCCATGATGACAGCGGCCGGATTCGTCCAGCTTTCATATTGGGCAGCCAGAATAAGATAGGCGACGAGAATCGCGAGAATAAATATCAGACTCGTGCTCGAACTGGAATTTTCTTCCTGATAGGCCATGGACGTCCATTCGTAACCGAATGAGGAGCCGGCCTTCTCTTTGATCAGATTACCCATAATTTCCAGTGCCTCTCCCGAACTGTAACCGGAAGCGGCAGAGCCCGAGATAAGAGCCGAAGTATAGGTGTTGTAACGGGTCAGGTTTTCTGCCCCGACGCGGCTTTCTACCGTAGTAAAGGCCGAAAGGGGAATCATATCGCCCTGGGCATTTCTGACATTCAGCCGGCGGATATCCCCGATCAGGGCCCGGCTGTCGGGAGCGCCTTCAACCTTCACTTGGTAAGTGCGGCCGAATTTTACGAAATTATTGACATAAGAAGAGCCGAGGAACACCGTCAGCGTGTTGAAAACATTGCTGATCGGGATTTGCATCATCTCTATTTTGTTCCGGTCGATATTGAGGTAATACAAGGGAACATCGGCACTGAACATCGATTCCACAGAAGCCAGGCCGGGGGTTTGTGCGGCGGCTACCATGAGCTCATCCGTCATTTTTTGGAGTTCCTGCGGACCGTAATTATTGATATCCTGGAGCATCACTTCAAACCCGCTGCTTTCCCCTAATCCGGGGATGGAAGGCGGCAGCACGGCGAAAGTCAGGGCCTCCGGTATCTCGAAATGGGCGAGCATATTGAATTTGTCGACAATAGCCTGGGCACTCATGCCGGGGGCTTTACGTTCGTCCCAGTTTTTCAGCATGACGAAAACGGTGGCTGCATTGGAGGCATTGGCACCGCTCATGACTGAAAAGCCGTTGATCGTGATATAGGTTTCTACACCGTCGATGCGGTTGATGATGGCGGCGGCTTTTTCAAGGGCTGTCTGGGTCTGTGAAGAAGAAGCGGCATCCGTAAGCTGCATAAAAGCCAGGAAATAACCCTGGTCTTCTTCCGGCAGGAAAGTACGCGGCCATTTCAGGAATCCCCAGAAAGCAAAGAAAGAAATAACGAAAAATATGATGAGGGTAAGTATGGATTTACGCATAAAGCCCCGGATGACCCAGGTGTAACCGTTGGTTGTTTTCTCAAAAAAACGGTTGAAAGCTTTGAACAGGAAAAACCGGGTCGGTTGTTTCGGCTTGAGAAAAAGAGCGCACAGTGCAGGACTCAGGGTAAGGGCGTTAAAGCCGCTGATAACCGTCGATATGGCAATCGTCAGGGCAAATTGCTTGTAAAGTTGCCCCGTGATGCCTCCGATAAAAGCTGTGGGTATAAATACGGCCAGCAATACAAGCACGATGCCGATAACAGCGCCCGACACTTCTTTCATGGCCTGGTTGACGGCTTCCTTGACGGTATTGTATTTCCCGGTTTCGATCAGGCGGTAGCTGTTTTCAACGATGATAATGGCGTCGTCTACCACCAGTCCGATAGCCAGTACCAATCCGAATAGGGTCAGCGTATTGATGGAAAACCCGAATAGTTTCATAAATGTGAAAGTACCGACCAGAGATACAGGGATCGCAATGAGTGGAATCAGCATCGCCCGCCAGTTTTGCAGGAAAAGCAGGATCACCAGCAGTACGAGTATGAAAGCCGTGATAAGCGTACTGTAAATACCGGCGATGGAAGCCCGGATAAACTCGGTTGTATCGAGGGTGACGTTGTAATCGATACCCTGCGGGAAATAAGTAGCCAGATGGTTCATTTCCGTTTTTACCCGCTCGGAAACATCGAGGGCGTTTGCTCCGGGAAGCTGATAGATGGCCAGTGCAGCTACAGAACCGCCTTTTAATTGGGCGGTAGTACTGTATGTTTCCCGGCCGATCTCAATATCGGCAATGTCCCGCATACGAAGGTATTTCCCGTCGGGAAAGGCTTTGATGATGATATTACCGAACTCTTCTTCATTGACGAGCAAACCTTGGGTTTCCAGTGTATATTGGTAGGCTTCTTTGTGTTGCAGCGGTTCGGCGCCGACACTTCCGGCCGCTACCTGTATATTCTGGCTCTGTATGGCCGCAAGGACATCGTCGGCTGTGATTCCGCGGATGGCCAGCAGATCGGGATCGAGCCAGATGCGCATACTGTAATTCCCCATACCGAAAAGACTGACATTACCCACACCTTTAACCCGTTCCAACTGGTTGACGATATTCAGATCGGCATAATTCGACAGGTAAAGGGCGTCGTAATCGGGAGAGCTGGTGGTCAGGGAGATAAACATGACGACATTGGTCGATTCTTTGGTCGTCGTCACCCCGATCTTGGTAACTTCCTGTGGTAAGGTCGGTAAAGCGATATTAACGCGGTTTTCAACCAGGACGGTGGCCATATCGAGGTCCGTACCGACTTCGAAAGTAATGGTCAGTTGATAAGAGCCAGTGCTGGAAGATGAGGACGACATGTAAAGCATTCCTTCGACGCCGTTGACTTGTTGTTCAATGGGAGTGCCGATCATATTGGCAATTGTCGTTGCATTGGCTCCCGGATAAGAAGCGCGTACGACAACGGTCGGCGGGGTAATGGAAGGATATTGCTCGACAGGCAGGCTGTTCAGGGAAACAAGGCCTGCAATGACGATCAGTATCGACAATACGGTGGCAAATATCGGACGGTTGATAAAGAAAGTGCTTATCATGATCTGGTTATTGAATTTGAATCGTGTAAATTGAAAAATCGTAAGTTAATCCGTAATCGGGGGCAACGTGCATATAGATTTTAAATTGGCGGTTTTAGATTAAATGATCCTGATAATAAACCGGTTGGACAAACAATTTAAAATCTGTAATTAAAACATCATTTATTTTTAGGTTTGATCTGCATGCCGGGGCGTACGCTCATAAGGGCATCCACAATATAACGGTCGCCGGGACGTATACCGCTGACAATTTCGCGCATCCCGTCCGGTTCGAGCACACCGACGGTGACGGGGTTAAGCTCGACCCGGTTGTCCGTTCCCAGGATATAAACAAACCTTCCTGTTTGGTTTGTGCCGATGGAGGTTTCCGGGATAAGCAAAGCATTGCTTACGTAGCGGTAGGGGACATGTATCTTGACGTACATGCCGCTCAGCAGTTGTTGTTCCGGATTATCTATAATGGCCCGGACGCCGACTGTCCCTGTTTGCAGGTCGACATTCGGCGAAGTATAGTCGAGCTGGCCTTTCCATTGGTGTTGCGGATTGGCGGCGTCACTGACGGTCAGAAACCGGAGCGAATCGTTCGTCGCTTGCTTTGTGCCGGTTGCCGGCAGATTGAGGTATTCCGGGTAGGCCATATTGAAATAAGCGTACATTTGCCGGTCCTTATACATCGTGGCGAGGGTTGTGGGACTGACCGAACCGGCAACAAAATTGGCACGGTCTACCAGATTCCGGGTTACCTTCCCGTCGAAAGGAGCCTTGATATAGCAGTAATTGAGATTGATACGGGCTGTATTGAGCTGAGCTTTGGCATTTTGCAAATCGGCGAGGGCCGAGTTATAAGAAGATTCCGATTGCAGGTAATCGATCTCGCTGACCGCTTTGGTACGTACGGCCTCCTTCATCTTTTCAAACGAGGCCTTGGCATATGCCAGTTGGGACTCGGCGGTATTCACCCCTGCTAAGGCTGCATTCACCTGATCCTCGTAGGGTTTGGGTTCAATGATGAAAAGGGTTTGCCCCGCTTTGACTTCCTGGCCGGGAGTATAACCGACTCTTTCGAGAAAACCGGAGACCCGGGCTACAAGGTTTACAGTTTGCTCCGCTTCGAGATAGGCCGGATATTCGTAGCTGTACACAACATTACGGGTTTGGGGAGTATTTACCGGGATTTCCGGTAACGGCATTTGTTCCCGTCCTTCTTTTTTAGTGTGACATCCTGCCGCCAGACAGAAAAAAATTGCGATTAAGATATAGGCTTTCATCATATAAGTTTTTGCCCTCATATACGTCATCCGGCTTTAGAATGTTCAGTTATGAATCATACCCCGGGACTGAAATGATCCGGATGTGGCGGGTGCTTTTCTGTGATTATTTTATAAAATCTGTCTTTTTTTTCGACTTATCGCCGATTCGGACGTTACATTTGTGAATCATTGATAATAAAACATGAATCAGGAGCGTGAACAACAGTTAATCAGGCAAAGCGTGGAGAACGACACAGCGGCTTTCGGCCGGTTGGTTACCGAATATCAATATTATGTCTTCAGGCTTGCTTTCCGCCTGCTCTGTAATACTGAAGAAGCCCGGGATGCAACACAGGAAGTGTTTATCCGGGCCTGGACGCATCTGGCGCAATTTAAGCCGCAGGTGAAGTTTACGACCTGGTTGTATAAGATAACGGTAAATTTGTGTTACGATCAAATGCGGCAGCAGCGACGGCAATCCGGTTTGATAGCTGCGGGACAGCAGGAAAAGGCGATGGAAGTTCCGGTAGAAGAAGATACCGGACAAAATTTGGAAAATCAGGAACTGATAGCTCGTATCACCCGGCTGACCGGGGAACTGACACCCAAGCAAAAACTGGTGTTTACACTTTGGGATCTGGAGGGAATAGATCCGGAAGAAATTAAATTAATCACCGGGATGAGCAGTGCAAAAATTAAAAGTAATTTATATCTGGCCAGAAAATATATTCGTCAACGAATCAGTAAAATCTTATAAAAAGCAAATGGAAAATACAGATAAACAATACGATCGGACGATCGGAAAAATCAGGGAGATGCAACCTGTCCTGGAACACCCGGAAAAACTCTCCCGGCAGATTATGGAGCATATCGCTACCCGTTTGCCGGAGCATGCGGCAGCCGGCAGCCGGTTGAGCATCATCCGTATGCTGTCCGGAGTGGCGGCAGCCATGGTGATCGGTTTATTCGTTTATGAATTAACGAAACCCTTTCCGGTTCTTCGTGAGGCTGCGTATGCCGGTATAACCGGACAGTTGGACCGCTTTATCGATCCTGCTTCCCCGATACCGGAAAAGATAAAGCAATATGCCGCTTTCCGGCAGGCGCAGGAAGCCAGAAAACAACAGCGGGAAGAATTTTATCTCAGTTCCCGGATGTCAAACTTAAAAAAACAAAGCCATGAAAAATAGTATCTTTATAATCAATCTGTTTTTAGTTCTTTTATTATGCTCTTGTGACAAACATTACGAAATGCTGACCCGGATAAACCCGGACGGTTCCTGTTTCCGGCAGTTCCGGTTAACGACGAAAGACTCTGCCTTCTTAGCGGGAGACACGGCCCGCAATCCCTTCCCCGTCCGCCTGGATGACGGTTGGCAGGTCTCGGTGTATGATTCGGTAAGCGGCGGATTACAGCCTTGGCCATTGCAGCATTTAAAGAGTCCTGCAGGTGCTTCGGCAGTTGTGGCCACCTGTCACTATGCTTCGGTTGAAGAAATGAACCGTAACTTCCGGTTTGACCACAGTTCATGGAAAAACATAAAACCGGAAATCACATGGAATAAATCTTTCAGGTGGTTTTATACCTACTATACTTTTTCAGAGAAATATACCCGTTATCCGTCGCAGGATCTGCCTGTCCTCTTAGGAGAATACCTGACACCCGAAGAGCAGATACTCTGGTTTCAGGGGGATCCTGCTGCCTGTCAGGGGATGAATGGTTATGAAATGTATGAATACCTGGAACAGATACAGGAAAAAGCTGAAACCTGGGGAAAGAAATCTTTGTTTGTCATGCAGTATTCGGTGATTCAGGATTTCCTGGCCTCCAGGCCTGACAATCTCTGGAGCGGCCGTTTGTCCCAGGCCCGGGATTCTATTTTTATCCTCAATAAGGATAAATCTGATTTTTGGTCGGATAATTTGGCTCCTTTCCTGGATCAATATTTCCGGACCGGTTATTTTTCGGAAGAATACCGGAAAAATCAGCGGGTACTCGATTCCCTTTCTGATGCTGAATCGGCCGTACTCGAATTGTTCGAACCCCATATCAAATACGAATTGGTCATGCCGGGTAAAGTTGTTTCAACCAATGCGCCGCATTGTGAAAACGACAAATTGACCTGGCAACTGAATGCCTATCGCTTTCTGCCGGCCGATTATATCCTGACAGCCGAATCCCGCCGGTTAAATCTCTGGGCAGTAATATTGACCCTGCTCTTGTTAGGCGGTATAACTTATATATTTCGCCGTTAAACGCTGACATCATAAGGAGGAGCGTCGGTACACGCTCCTCCTTCATAATCCCAAATAGGTTGTTCTTATACAATTGGGAGGTGTGAAATAACAACTTGGTTATCTGAAACGACAACTCTGCAATTATTATTTGTCCGTGTGTTCTTCATACTTTTATTTTACTTCAGAAATCCGTCCGACTGCAGGTCGGATTGGTAAATTGAGGTATAACATTAAAAATGAAAGACATGAAAAAAGTAACGGCTTTGCAGATGAATTTTATTTGGAAGGTATGTGCGGCACATTTTATCGCTTATTTTACAGCAGGCATATTGGCACTGTTTTTCCTGGATTATAAAACACATTTTTCCTCGGAATATTTATCATCAATGATGAAGCCGGTGGAGTCTCCTTGGGTTATGCTAGGGCCTTCATTTCAATTATTCAGAGGCATAATAATTGCGTTGGTGTTATTGCCGGTGCGCGGCTTTATCTTTGAAAAAAAGGGTTTTATAAAATTAGCCTGGTTGGTTTTAGGATTTTCTTTTATTTCTACAATCGGACCTGCCCCCGGCTCTTTTGACGGATATATTTATACGCTACTGCCGGTATCTTACCATTTGGGTGCTATTCCCGAAGCCTTGTTATACACTGTTCTTTTCTCGGGAATTATATCGCTTTGGTATAAATTTGAACGGAAATATATTACGATTATTTCCGCTATATTTATATCGCTGATTTTATTTATGAGTATTGGGGGCTTTTTGGCATCAGGTAAGGCTATAGGAGTGTAATATAAAACGTGTCTATGTCCGGAAAATACAGAAAAATAAAGATGATTATAGCAGTACTACTGTTTAGTATCATTTATACATGGTTTATAAAACGAGGCGAAGGAACTGATATTTTCGATATATCTGTCATCGTAATGACGGTATCCAATATATTTACCGTTTTATTCATCGTAAGCCTGTTTTTTAAAATACAGGCCGATAATATAAAGAAGCCGGTCAGCGAATTAAAAAAGAAACTGATTCCTTCATTTGTATTTTTTGTGTTGTCGGCAGTTGTTGTTTCTTTGTTTATTTTCAGTTTAAGTGATTATGTATTGTTTCTGCTTAAGGGATGGGATACCCGTAATTTTGTGGAAAATTTACTCTATAAGGATATTCCGGGGACATTCTCGTCTCTTTTTATCGGAATCTTTGTGGCATCGGTTATATTTTTCTACGAGATATGGCGTCAGTCCATTAACCGGGAACAGAAATTGAGGGAGGAGAATTTAAGATTCAGATATGGAAATTTAAAAGCTCAGGTCAATCCCCATTTCTTGTTTAACAGTTTGAATACACTTTCTGAAATGGTGTATGAAGATGCCCGGAAAACAGATATTTGTATTCAGAAATTAGCTTCTGTTTATCGTTATATGCTTGAAAATGAAAATGTAGATTGGGTACCTCTGGATGTGGAAATTGAGTTCGTAAAAAATTATTTTGGTTTACGAAAAGAGCGTGACGGGGAGAAGATAACGTTGGAGATCAGGATAGAAAATCCGGGAAAATTTAAAATAATCCCCATATCCTTGCAGATATTGGTTGAAAATGCGTTAAAGCACAACATCGCTTCGCAAGCCCGGCCTTTGGAAATAAGTATTTATCGTGAAGGGAGGTATATTGTAGTTGCCAATACAATGAATAGCAAAACTGTATTGTGTCGTCCTTCGGGTATAGGATTAGCAAATCTTCGGGAAAGGATAAAATTGGTCATGGGTAAAGAAATCGTCATTAATCAGGAAAATAGTCGTTTCATTGTCAAACTGCCTCTTGAAAATAATTGAATTATGAAAGTATTGATTGTAGAAGATGAGCAGCCCGCTGTGCGGAAACTGGTCCGCTTATTGGAAGAAGTCGATCCGGCAATTGTGATTATCGGTGTCCTCTCGTCTGTTGAGCAGGTTGTAAATTGGTTTTCGGTTAATACGCCTCCCGATTTGGTATTTATGGATATACAACTGGAAGATGGTATTTCTTTTGAGGTATTTGACCTGCTTGAAATAAAAATTCCGGTAATATTTACAACGGCCTATGACGAATATGCCTTGAAAGCATTTAAGGTCAACAGTGTGGATTATCTCCTTAAGCCGGTAGGATTGGAAGAATTAAAAAAAGCGGTTGACAAATTTAATACGATCCATCGGTTAAATATGGGATATACGCGGCTTGAAGCAATAATTAAAGAATTGTATCCGGTACGTAAAGAACGTTTTATGGTAAAAATAGGGGAACATTACAGGTCAGTTCCTGTATCTGCAATCAGATGTTTTTATATAGCGGAGCGTTCCACTTTTATTTTTGATGACACCGGTAAAAATCATCCTGTAGATTATTCACTGGACAAAATCGGGCAGCTTGTCGATCCCGGTTTGTTTTTCAGGGTAAACAGAAACTTTATTATTGCTTATAATTCAATCGGGGATATCATAAATTATTCTTCCAACCGTTTAAAAATAATACTTTACGGATGGGATAAAAAAGAGAATATATTGGTTAGCCGGGAGCGGGTCGCTTTATTTAAAGCGTGGATAGACAGATGATATTCCGGAAGCATTCCCCTTATGCGGCTTTGTCCTGTCGTTTTCCGGGTTTTGCATGATTCATTGATAACGTGAGGCTGCTGTGTCGAATTTTAGATTTTAGATTGTTGATTATGTCCACAATTCTCCCCTGCCCGAAAGAGAATCGTAAATCGTCAATTGCTTTAGTTTTCCCAACCGCCTCCCAGGGCCTTATACAGTTGGATCAGATAAAGCAAGGTAGTGGCTTGGGCACCGACCAGGGTATTCTGGTAATTCAGTACATCCTTTTGTGAATCGAGCACGTTTTGGTAGTCGGATAGGCCTTGCTTATAGAGAGTGAGGGCCAGGTTCAGGGTTTCCTGTGCCTGTTCATAGGCCTGGCGGTCGGCCGACAATTGCTCCTGGGCTTTGGCATAGGAATAAAGGGCGTCGTCCACTTCCTGCAAAGCGGTGAGCAGGGTGTTGTTATAATCATTGATGCCCTGTTCTAGCTGCAATTGGGCAATGCGGGTCGTTTCGTTCAGTTGCCGTCCGCTGAAAAAAGTCCATTTCATACTGGGACTGATTTGCCAGTCCATATTCTCTCTGCGGAAAAATTGCTTGAACTTATCCGAACCGTATCCGAAACTTCCGGTGACATAAAATTTGGGGAACCAATCGGCCCGGCTGGCACCGACGGCTGCTGAAAGTGCGTCCATCGTATTCTCGGCGGCTTTTACGTCCGGACGGCGGCGGATAAGATTGGCCGGAATGCCCGTGATCAGGATGTTTTGGTTATCCGGAAGGGGGGCTATGGTCCGGAGTGCCTGTCGTAAACTGTCATTATATTCTCCGGTAAGGATACAAATGGTGTTGATCTGATTCGTAATCGTCGATTCGATTGCCGGGATCAGGGAGGCTGTTTGCAAATAAAGGCTTTTGGCCTGGGAAAAATCGAGTTGTGAGGTCAGTCCGGTTTTAAAGCGGGTTTCGGTCAGATCGAGAATCTCTTTTTGGGATTCTAGGTTCTGGCGGGCCACCTGCCATTTGGCCTGATAATTGCGTAAATTGATATACGACGAGGCAAGCTGGGCTGTAAGAGATACCAGGGCGGCACGGTAATTTTCTTTCGAGGCATAGTAGTATTCTTTTTGCGACTTTACATTTTTGCGTATACTCCCGAAAACATCGATTTCCCAGTTCATTTCAAGCTGGGCCTGGCCGGTGTAATTCCGTTCATTGATGTGCTCTATGCCGAGGCTGTTTTTTTCGGGGCTATAGGATGCTGTGGCGCTTAATTCCGGCAACCAGGCGCTCTGTTGTACCCGGGTTCGTTTTTTGGCAATATCGATATTGCGCAGCGTATTTTGCAGATTGTAATTGTTGCGGGTGGCTTTCCGGATCAGGCTGTCGAGGGTCGGGTCGCTGAAAAGACGCCACCAGCCGTCTTCTGTCGGCAGTTGCTGTTCTAAATTCAGCGTCGTGTAGTGCTGTGCTTTTGCGGGGATCAGCAAACCCATATAAATCAGGCAGAAGAAAAATGTGTTTCTCATGATATAAGTGCTTCATTAGTATTTGTTCGCTACATCGCTACATCGTAACTATAATTATTTGAGCAGATTACAGAGCCCGAACGTAAAGCTGAATAAGTCAGCGTACTTGTTTTGTTCTTTTCTGTAAATCCGGACAAGGTCCTTGTGTGAAAACTATACGGAAACCGGGCTGAAAAGTTTATGGATAAACCGGTTTATAACAAGCGGCCGGGATCGTATTTCCACTATCGGAATACAGTCCCGGCCGTTATAAATAAAATCGTGAAGAGGTTCTGGTTTGTCGGATAAAGGAACCGGTTTCACGGATATTCTTTTCAGAAATCTGTTGCTTGCTTTCGGAAAAAGTAATTGAAAATCAAAAATATACAGCTACCGCTGAAATAAATAATTTTATAACCTATTTGGATTGCCGTTCGATCTCCCGTAGATTTTCCATTTTTTTCTTCCGGAGGAAGCCGTTGATATCTTCCAGGTGTTCGGTTACTTTCCGGTTGCCGAATTCATATACCTTTGTCACCAGGCCGTTGAGAAAATCGCGGTCGTGTGAGACGACAATCACCGTGCCGTCGAAGTCCAGCAAGGCATTTTTCAGTATGTCCTTGGTTTTCAGATCGAGGTGGTTGGTAGGCTCGTCGAGGATCAGCAAATTCACCGGCTGCAACAGCAATTTGATCATAGCCAGCCGGGTACGCTCTCCTCCCGACAACACTTTTACTTTTTTGTCGATATCGTCCCCGCTGAACATAAAAGCCCCCAGTAAATTTTTGGTATTGCTTTTCAATTCCAGAGGGGTCACGTCGTCAACCGTTTGAAAAACAGTAAGGTCTTCATCCATCAGCGAAGCTGCATTTTGGGCAAAATATCCGATCTGGGCATTGTGGCCGAGTGTCAGTTTGCCTGTGTAATCGGTGATTTCTCCCATAATACATTTCACCAAAGTGGATTTTCCTTCTCCGTTACGTCCCACAAAAGCTACTTTTTCCCCCCGTTGTATCGTAAAGCCGGCGTGATTGAACACCTCATAATCGCCGTAATGCTTCGACAAATCTTCTGCAATCACCGGATAGCTGCCCGAACGGGGGGAAGGAGGAAATTTCAGGCGTAAAGCCGACGTATCCTCTTCGTCTACTTCCAGGATTTCCAGTTTTTCGAGCATCTTCACCCGCGATTGTACTTGCAGGGTTTTGGAATACGTGCCTTTAAACCGTTCGATAAATTCTTTGGTTTCGGCAATCATTTTCTGTTGTTCGTCGTAGGCTTTTTGCTGTTGTGCCCGGCGGTCTTTACGCAGTTCCAGGTATTTGGAGTAATTTACTTTATAATCGTAAATCCTTCCCATCGTCACCTCTATTGTGCGGGTCGTGATATTATCAATAAATGTCTTGTCGTGAGAGATCACAACAACAGCTTTCCCGTTGTTTATCAGGAAATCTTCCAGCCATTGGATCGAATCGATATCCAGGTGATTAGTGGGCTCGTCAAGCAGCAGGACATCCGGATTTTTCAGCAACATTTTGGCCAGTTCGATACGCATGCGCCAACCGCCGCTGAAATCACGGGTTTGCTTATGCAGGTCTTCGCGTTTAAAGCCCAGGCCCAGCAATGTCTTTTCTACGTCCGCTTCAAAATGGGTGAGGTCGATACTGTAGAATTTTTCACTGAGGGCCGAAACCTCTTCGATCAGTTTGTAGTATTCCGGCGAATCGTAATCTGTCCTTTCCGTCAATTGGCGGTTTAGGTCCTCGATTCTTTTTTCCATTTCAAACAGGTGGGAAAAAGCCTGGGAGGCTTCTTCATACACGGTCCGTCCGTCTTCCGTCATCAGGTGTTGCGGCAGGTAGGCGATTACAGTGTCTTTGGGGGCAGTCACATTCCCGCGGGTAGGCTTCCGGGCCCCTGCCAGAATTTTCAGTAAGGTCGATTTCCCTGCTCCGTTCTTGCCCATAAGGGCGATACGGTCTTTCTCGTTAATCTGAAATGAAATATCTTTAAAAAGGGCTCTGTCCCCGAATTCTACTGTAAGTCCGTCTACTGAAATCATAATGTAAAATCTAAAATCAAAAGTCCGGCAAAGATAGGAAAAAAGAAACAGGCTGCAATACGAACATGGACAGACCCCTGTTTTGTACTCATTCCCATTGGGATAGGAACGCCGGAGAATTGTTTTTCAGTGTCGTCCTGGCTGGTTAAAACGTTCGTTTTTATCAGACACACACCCCTAAGTCAATTTCACAAAAATAAACAAAAGCTAAAGAAATCAAAATATTTGTAATCAGTATTTTTCATTCGTTTTACTTATTTCGATGTATCGCGTATTATTTTCACAATAAAAACGAACGTTTTAATTGCAGATTTTAAATTGACGATTTGGGACTGAAAGAATTGATAACGAATCAGGTTGTCAGGTAATTTAAAATTTACAATCTAAAATTTACAATTTATATGACCTTTAAAGTTGTTTAGCATTATATGCAGTAGGTTCCGGATATGTGCAAATGGTATTTCCGGGGTATGAAATGAAGTACCGGCATTTGAGAATAAATACGTGCTGAAATAGAAACGTAATATAGTTATGGGAAAAACCATAAAAGGTATGGGGTTGGGTTGGATTCTGGGGGGCATTAGCGTAATCGAATTTGTTTTATGGGATCTGGTGCGCTTGCGCACAGATGTCAATGAAACAACCGAATGGCTTACGCGTGCCGTATCCTTAACTCCGATTGTGGCTGTAATCGGTTTGTTTACGCTTTTGATATATGGGTGGCGGGTTTGGATGTTAGCGAGGGGGCGGCGGATAAGTCCCGAAGAGAAAGCGGTACATATTTACATCGGGATATTGCTGCATATACTTGTATATATCTGGTGGGGTATCGGGGTATTTATTCCTGTGGAATACATATACATAAACACCGAATATTGGTATATACCCCAGGGGCTTATCGTGATAGGATGGGTGTTGCAGAGAATCAGCTTAAAACAGGCCATCCTGTCCGCCAAATCCCAAAGGATGCTCCGGACTGGAGGCGGTAAATTGCAGGGACTCACTTATCTTATAGCCTATCTTTTTGTCATATCATTGGCTTTGTCTTCCGTAATATTTTATATGTTTTCTTCTATTTTTGAGGAAGAGGCAGATGTCCAGATTTCAGCTATGATCCGGTCAGCCTGGTTATTGACATTCTTTATAGCTAATATCGTATCTTTCAATTTGGTCATACACAACTGGAAAAATATTTTATCGGTAAGTCGGAGTCCGGCAAAACAGACTTGTCCGTATTGATTTCCGGTAGATATAATTTTGATATTCCCTTAGATAAATTGTAAATTTACGATTCCTTTTTTGCAGGGAAGGATTGTGAGTATAATCTGAAATCGTCAATCTGCAATTATACAGGTTCTTTTTTTAAGAAAAAATCCACATCTGTGGGGAATTTTTCTACAGTTGCCATTATAACATGAAATAGCTAAATATATTTAATCTGCTTGAAATAAGTATATTATCTTCGCAGCTCCATTTTGGCATATTATTTTCAAAAGATAAGGAATTAAACAATAAAAGGTATATGAACAGAAAGTATATGATTGTGGCAGTGGGGATGACTGCCCTTTTGTTAGGAGGATGTAAAAAAGAAAAAGAACCGGAAAAGGTCGTGGTGAAAATGGAGAAAGTGGGGACGGACAATATGGAAATTTATGGGGAATATGTGGGACGTATCCGCGCCAAGCGGTTTGTGGAAGTGCGTGCCCGGGTCGAAGGCTATTTGGAGAATATGCTTTTCGAGGAAGGGAAACGGGTACACCGCGACCAGCCCTTATTTATTATTAACCGTGCCCAGTATAAGGCCCGGGCCGACAAGGCCGATGCCCAACTGAAAAAAGATTTGGCACAGGAGGCGAAAACCGCCAGGGATGTAGAGCGCCTGCGCCCCCTTTATGAGCAGAAGGCAGCCAGCCAGTTGGATTTGGACAATGCCGTTGCCGCTTATGAAAGTGCAAAGGCAAGTGTTGCCATGAGCCGGGCCGATTTGGCTCAGGCAAATCTGGAATTGGGTTATACAACGGTTAAGTCGCCGATTACAGGCTACATCAGCGAGCGTTACGTCGATGTCGGTACCTTGGTCGGACCGGGAGCCAAATCATTGTTGGCAACGGTGGTCGACAGCGATACCGTATTGGTGGATTTCAGCCTTACCGCCCAGGACTATCTCCGTAGCCTGCAACGGAATGTGAAATTGGGCGAGCGGGACACTTCCCGCTCCTGGCAACCGAATATTACGGTAACCCTGGCCGACAATTCCATCTACCCGATCCGGGGATGGGTTGATTTTGCCGAGCCCCAGGTCGACCCGAAAACAGGTACGTTCAGCGTACGTGCCGAACTGGGAAATCCCGAGCGGAAATTATTGCCGGGGCAGTTCACAAAAGTGAAATTGTTGCTCGACGTAAGGGAAAATGCGGTTGTGGTGCCTGCCAAAGCCGTTGTGATTGAAAAAGGGGGGGCCTACGTATATGTCGTTCGCCGCGATAGCACAACCGAAAAACGTTTTATCGAAACGGGGCCGGAAGTGGGCAACCGTATCGTTGTAGAACGAGGATTGGGATTGGGCGAGACGATTATCACCGAAGGCTACCATAAGCTGGCTCCGGGTGTATTGGTTATTCAGGAGGAAGCGACGGTACCCGGTGAGAAAAAAGATTCGGTCGCTGTGGCGGCAGTTGTGAGAAAAGAAGAAGGAGGTAGCCGATGAAGCCTACATTCTTTATCGACCGTCCGATTTTTTCGGCGGTATTATCCATATTGATCGTCATTGTCGGGTTTATCGGTTTGTTTCTGTTGCCGATAGACCAATATCCTCAGATCACCCCTCCGGTGGTGAAAGTATCGGCTTCCTATCCCGGGGCCAGTGCGCTGACGGTTTCACAGGCCGTTGCCACGCCTATCGAACAGGAACTCAACGGTACGCCGGGGATGTTGTATATGGAATCGAGCAGTAATAATTCCGGCGGTCTGACAATAGATATTACGTTCGATATTTCAGCCAACCCCGAATTATCGGCCGTAGAAGTGCAAAACCGGGTGAAACTGGCCGAATCGCGCCTGCCGGCCGAGGTGATCCAAAACGGTATCAAAGTCGAAAAACAATCGGCCAGCCAGTTGATGACCATCGCCCTGAAATCGTCCGACGAACGTTTCGATGAAATCTACCTGAGTAATTTTGCGACAATCAACGTGCTCGACATACTCCGGCGTATTCCGGGAGTGGGACGGGTGTCCAACATAGGCAGCCGCTACTACGGGATGTGTATTTGGGTGATGCCCGACCGTCTGGCGAATTTCGGACTGACGGTGAAAGATTTGCAGAATGCCTTGAAAGACCAAAACCGCGAGTCGGCTGCCGGGGTGCTGGGGCAACAGCCCATCACCGGTTCCGATATCACCATCCCCATTACAACCCAGGGCCGTTTGTCGACGGTGCAGGAGTTCGAGGAAATTGTCGTGCGGGCCAATCCGGACGGTTCGGTGATACGTATGCGCGATGTGGCGCGCGTGTCTCTGGAGGCTTCTTCCTATGCTACGGAAAGCGGTGTGAACGGGGAAAATGCGGCCGTGCTCGGAATTTATATGTTGCCCGGGGCAAATGCCATGCAGGTGGCCGATGATGTCAAAGAGGCCATGAAAGGCATCAGCAAGGATTTTCCGGAAGGATTGAGCTACGATATCCCTTTCGACATCACCACCTATATCGCAGAATCCATACACGAGGTATATAAAACTTTATTCGAAGCCCTTGTGCTCGTTATCCTGGTGGTGTTCCTGTCGTTACAAAACTGGCGTGCATCATTGGTGCCCCTGGTAGCGGTTCCGATTTCGCTGATCGGTACGTTCGGGGTGATGCTGGTGCTGGGCTTTTCTCTGAACATGTTGACTTTGCTGGGATTGGTCCTGGCCATCGGTATTGTGGTCGACGATGCGATTGTGGTTGTGGAAGCTGTCGAAAGCTATATGGAAAAAGAGGGACTATCCCCCTATGAAGCCACCAAAAAAGCCATGCACGGACTGACGGGGGCACTGGTAGCCACCTCCCTCGTACTGGCGGCTGTGTTTGTACCGGTAAGTTTTCTCGGGGGCATCACAGGTATGCTCTATCGCCAGTTTGCCGTGACGATCGTAGTGTCGGTACTGATTTCGCTGGTCGTGGCTTTGACATTGAGTCCTGCTATGTGTGCCATCCTGCTGCGGCCTGCCAGAGGTGATAAAAACCGGTTTTTCCGCAAAATCAACGAATGGCTGGCCAAAGGCAATCACAAATACACGGGATTGGTGGAAAAGGCTGCCCGTAATTCGCGCCGTGTACTGGCAGGTTTCGGGATGGTGTTGGTGCTGATCTTTGTCCTGAACCGTGTCGTTCCCGGAAGTTTTATCCCGGAAGAAGACCAGGGTTATTTCAAGGTAGAGCTCGAATTGCCCGAAGGGGCTACCCTCGAGCGCACACGTGCGGTCACCGACCGGGCGATAACCTACCTGCAGGGGCATCCGGCTGTCGACTATGTGTTGAATGTAACCGGTTCCAGTCCGCGTGTCGGGACAAACCAGGCCCGCTCCGAATTGACCGTGATACTCAAGCCCTGGGAAAAACGCAAGGGGGGACGTATGGGGGTAGAAGATGTAATGACCGACGTACGCGAAGAATTCTACCACTATCCCGAGGCAAAGGTATATTTGTCCAAGCCGCCTGTAATTCCGGGACTGGGAACGGCAGGAGGATTCGAGTTGCAATTGGAAGCCCGTGGCGGCGCTTCGTTCGAACAATTGGTGACGGCTGTCGATACCTTTATGATGTATGCCGGCAAAGAAAAGGCGTTGACGGGGCTTTCTTCCTCCTTACAGGCTGAAATACCCCAACTCTATTTCGATGTCGACCGCGACAAGGCCAAATTCCTGGGCATCCCGATGGCCGATATATTCTCGACCATGAAGGCTTATACGGGATCGGTATATGTCAACGACTTCAATATGTTCAACCGTATCTACCGCGTATATATACAGGCAGAAGCCCCCTACCGGATGCATGCTGACGACATCAACCTCTTTTTCGTGCGTGCGGCTTCGGGCGAAATGGTGCCGCTTACGGCTTTGGGAACGGCCGAATACACCACCGGACCGGGAAGCATGAGGCGTTTCAATATGTTCTCTACGGCTGTCATCCGCGGCAACACGGCCCCCGGATATAGTTCGGGCGAAGCAATGCGTATCCTCGAAGATGTGGCTAAAAAATACCTGCCCGAAGAGATTGGGGTGGAGTGGAGCGGACTCTCTTACCAGGAGAAAAAAGCCGAGGGCCAGATGGGACTCATTATGCTGCTGGTGTTCGTATTCGTATTCCTGTTTCTGGCTGCATTGTATGAAAGCTGGCTGGTGCCGGTGGCCGTATTGTTGTCACTGCCTGTGGCTGCATTGGGAGCCTATCTGGGAATTTGGGTGTTCGGTTTGGAAAACGATGTTTATTTCCAGATCGGACTCGTAACCCTGATCGGACTGGCGGCTAAAAATGCGATATTGATTGTCGAATTCGCCCAGGTTGAAGTGCAGCGTGGCGTCGATGCCTTGCAGGCTGCCCTGACGGCTGCCAGCTTGCGGTTTCGCCCGATCCTGATGACTTCACTGGCCTTTGTATTGGGGATGTTGCCGTTGGTATTGGCTTCCGGGCCGGGTTCTGCCAGCCGCCATTCCATAGGCACGGGCGTATTCTTCGGGATGTTGGCCGCAATTACGGTCGGGATTGTCATGGTGCCGTTTTTCTTTTACCTCATCAACCGGGCAAAGGAAAAAATGGGGCGTAAAATCCGTCGTCTCGGCCTGAAAGAAAGATGTGAGAACAAAGTAAAAAGTTGGCTTAAAAAATAGCACGGGGAAAGATTCTTGCTCTGTGCCGGGAATGCAATGTTTATCTGATAAAACCGCAGGATATGCGGGAAATAAAGGGGAATTATGATGTATAAATTTATAATGATCGTTTTGTTGTCGGGAGTCGCGCTGACTTCCTGCAAAATCGGGAAAGAATATACCCGTCCGGAACTGGGATTGCCGGACCGGATCGAAGCCGGGGTGAAAACCGATTCGGCTTCGGTAAGTGATTTAAAATGGTGGGACTTATACACCGATACAGTCTTACAGGGATTGATCCGGCAGGCGTTGGCTTACAACAAAGACATGCAGATCGCGGTTGCCCGTGTCAGGGAAACCGAAGCCTCCAGGCGGATAGCCAAAGCGGATATTTTTCCGCGGGTCGACGCAAAGGCCGGCGGACAGCGGGATTACGACTATACGCCCGAGAATATTTTTGAAATCAAAGGAATGTTATCCTGGGAAGCCGACTTATGGGGACGTTTACGTTGGGGAAACCAGGCAGCGATAGCGCAATACCTGCAAACCGTTGAAGGCCGTCGTGCCCTGCAGATGACCATTATCGCCCAGGTGGCCCAGGCTTATTTCGAATTGAGCGCCTTGGACGAAGAACTCAAAATCGTACGCCGTACTCTGGCAGCCCGTGAGGAAGGGGTACACCTGGCCAAACTGCGCTATGAGGGAGGATTGACCTCCGAAACCTCCTTGCGCCAGGCTCAGGTGGAATTGGCGCGTGCGGCCACCCTGGTGCCCGATTTGGAACGGAAAATCAAACTGAAAGAAAACGATATCTGCCTGCTTACGGGGCAATACCCCGGCACGGTCAGCCGGGGAGAGGGCATCCGTCAGCAGGGATTGCCCCGGTTGCTGCCTGTAGGGGTTCCTTCTGCTTTGCTCGAGCGCCGTCCGGATATCCGTCAGGCCGAATACCGGCTCAAAGCGGCTGTTGCCAAAAGAGGGATGGCTTACACCAATATGTTTCCCAAACTGACCCTGTCGGCCCAGTATGGCTTGGAAAATAACCACTGGGAGAACTTCTTCCAGACGCCTTTCTTTTTCCTGGGCGGACAATTAGCGGCTCCCCTGCTCAATATGGGTAAAAACCGGGCCCAGTACAAAGCGGCTCAGGCGGTGGCCGAGCAGGAAGGCTATGCCTATCAGCAGGTCGTACTCACGGCTTTTAAAGAAGTAAACAATGCGCTGGTATCCAGCCGTAAGATCGAGGAAATCCGGCAGTCGCGTGCCAATCTGGAAGAGGCTGCCCGTTCCTATCTGCAACTGGCCAACCTGCAATACATCAACGGTGTCATCGGCTACATCGACGTGCTCGACGCCCAGCGTGGTTATTTCGATGCCCAGATCGGCCTCAACAATGCTGTCCGCGACGAACTGATCGCCGTTGTCAACCTTTACAAAGCCCTCGGCGGCGGTTGGGAAAACTAAAGCAATTTACGATTGTTGATTGACGATTTACGATTCTCTTTTGGGCAGGGGAAAATTGTAGGTATAACCAACAATCATAAATCGTAAATCTACAATCATAAATCGTAAATCTACAATTCCCCCCCTGCTGCCAACCGCCCTTGCGCCTGGTTTTTTCCGGCGGGAAAGCTCTTTGTGAGAAATTTAATTTTTTTTATATTGTGATAACTCGGAATACTCCCGTCGGCTGTCTATTTTTGTATCGTTAAATGATTGAACGAAAATGGGGGAACATATATCTTTCCGGAAAAACGAAGGACTGCTTACTGTAAAGCCATATTGGCGGGGAAATCCGGTTGTAAGGGGGCGTTTTGTCAATCGCCAGCACCGGGCTGCAACCGGCATCGGGAACGTCCTCAAATGGCGTTTGTCACTCAATCCCCAGCGCAAGGAGAAGCGCCGCGAAAAATGGGATCCCCGGATGAACTACCTCCACTCCCTCGAAAATATAAAAGGCGATTCGCTGGTGTGGTTGGGGCACAATTCTTTTTTTATGCAGTTCGGCGGCAAGCGGCTCATGTTCGATCCCGTGTTCGGCAACATTCCTTTTGTGCGTCGCCGCAGCAAGTTGCCTGTCGACCCTTCGGTGTTTAAAAATATCGACTACCTGCTTATCAGCCACGATCATTTCGATCATATGGATAAAAAAAGCATTACTCTTCTGTACCGGAACAATCCGGAGATGAAATTGTTCTGCGGATTGGGCACCGGCAGCCTGGTAAAAAGCTGGTTCCCGGAAATGGAGGTCATCGAGGCCGGATGGTACCAGCAGATCGAGGACAACGGCTTGAAAATAACCTTCCTGCCATCCCAGCATTGGAGCAAACGCTCTGTACACGACGGCGGGCAGCGCCTTTGGGGGGCTTTTATGTTGCAGGCCAACGGTTTGTCGGTGTATTACAGCGGAGACACTGGCTATTCCAGGCATTTTACGGAGATACCCGAGCTTTTCGGTGCGCCCGATTATGCGCTTTTGGGTATCGGGGCCTACAAACCGCGCTGGTTTATGCAGCCCAACCACATCTCTCCCTACGATTCGCTGACGGCATCGGCCGAAATGAATGCCCGGGTAACGATCCCCATGCACTACGGCACTTTCGACCTGTCGGACGAACCGTTGAGCGATCCGCCCAAAGTGTTTGCCGAAGAAGCCCGCAAACGCAATATCCCCGTTGCTATTCCTGCATTGGGAGAAATTGTTCCGTTGAAAAAAGGATAGAGGTTTGGATATACGGTTTACGGTTGCTGATTTTTGATTGGCGGAGAGAAAAGTATAACGTCAGAAAAGCAGAGGGGCGCCGGAGTTAAAAATCCGGTAAACCTTTTCAGGAGTAATTATTCTCTGAACGGCTTCCCCGCTGAAACCGTAAACCAATAACCGCACGCCCTTTTTTTACCAGTACAAAATCACGCCGGCCACTCCGGCCATACAGATCATCAGGATGGGGTGTACCTTGTATCTCCACGTCAGGTAAAAGGCGGCCGCAAAAATCAGGACACTTTTGTAATCGATAAAATTCTCGCCGTTCATCATAATCAGGGCAGCGGCGGCAATCAGCCCTACCGTCATCGGCCGCAGGCCCGTAAAAGCGGCAGCTACGTATTTGTTCTTTTTAAACCTGGCAAAAAAGAATGAAATCAGCAACACCAGCAGGAAAGAGGGGAGGCATACTGCAATCGTGGCGATAACCGATCCCCATACATTGCCTGTCACCATATAGCCGATGTAAGTGGCGCTGTTGATACCGATGGGGCCGGGTGTCATCTGCGAGATCGCGACCACGTCGGTAAATTCCTGCAACGACAGCCAGTGGTGCTTATCCACCACCTCATACTGGATAAGCGACAGCATGGCATATCCGCCACCGAAGCCGAAAAGGCCGATTTTCAGGTACACACACCACAAATGCCAGTAAATCATCCTTTGTCCTTTCTGATTTTATCCTTGATCCAAAACGTATAGGCCAGTCCTCCGGCAATCCCTGCCAGCACGATATAGGCGGGCGACACCCCGGCCTTCCAGATCAGCACGGCCCCTGCCAGCGGGAAGATGAGTTCCGCCCGTTTCAGTTTTACAGCCTGGGCTGCCGTAATACAGGGCACCAGGATCAGGGCCACCACTGCCGGGCGTATGCCGTTGAAAACCTTCATCACCCATACATTGTCCTGAAAGCGGTTAAAAAACAGGGCAATTGCCAGTATGATAAAAAAAGAGGGCAGTATGGTGCCCAGGGCGCAAACAATGCTCCCTTTCACCCGTTTCAGCTTAAAGCCCACGAATATCGAAATATTCACCGCGAAAATTCCCGGCAGCGACTGGGTTACGGCAAACAGGTCTATAAAATCCTGTTTGTTCAGCCATCCCCGGTTCACCACCTCCCGTTCGATCAGCGGGATCATGGCATATCCTCCGCCGATGGTAAACATCCCGATCTTGACAAATGTTATGAAAAGCCTCCAGTACATGCTGTTTTCTTAAATCCGCCGGTGTATCTGCGGCCGCACCCGATAATGGCGCAAAGATAGGGAAAATGAAGCAAAAGCCCTTGTAAACGGGCGGCTAATTCCTGCCGGACAAAAAAAGATGTTTTCGGTTGTAAAAAAATAAAAATACATTTATCTTATCCCAGGAGTATGATATGAAAAATATGACGCAGATATTAATGTTTATCATATCCATGTTATTGTCAGCATTCATTTTGAAAGGCAAAGCCGCCAAAAAACTCCTCCCGAAAAGAAAAGCCCCGCATTTGCAGGGCAATTTCTTTGATAAATTACTTTTCAGTTAAAAAAATACTCGGTAATTTAAAAAAATATTTTTCATCAATTTGTATTTTTAAATACTGTTCAACTTCTTTCTTCTTTATAAGAACAATTCTTCCTTGATAAAGATTTGATTTTATGTCTGTTTTGGCAATGAAATAGGAAAACGTTTTACCTGCTGTAATATTTTTAATAAATGAGTATCCTATATTAATTGGTCCCTCGTCTAATAAGTTTTCATACATCATTTCAATCAGGCTGAAATCGCCTTTCCTCTTTTTAAAAAAATCCTGTATCAATTCGATGTTTGATTTGTTATTTGTCGGAACTAATGACACCCAAGTTAAATAATCTTCGTTTGAGTTATTTGTTATTTGGTAATTATCTATTATTTGGGTTTGTTCAGTAATCCCATTGAAATAGCAAAACGAGATGGTGTCGATATGTATTTGACATTGAGCATTTAAATCCATAGCGCAAAACAGAAAAGTCGAAAAAAATATGTAAATTATTGTTTTCATCTCTCTCGCATATTTTTAATAGTTTCTTTTTTAGAATTCAGAAGAAAAAAATCCCTTTCCCGGTATTCCTCCGGAAGCCGTAACATGTATTCCCGGTTCGAAAAATCCGCAGCTGCACTATAGCAATATCGGCATTACCACCTCCCGTTCGGTAAGCGGGATCATGGCATATCCTCCGCCGATGGTAAACATCCCGGTCTTGACAAATGTTATAAAAAGCCTCCGGTACACGCTGTTTTCTTTAGTCCGCCGGCCTATCTGCGGCCGCACCCGATAATGGCGCAAAGATAGGGAAAATGAAGCAAAAGCCCTTGTAAACGGGCGGCTAATTCCTGCCGGACAAAAAAAGATGCTTTCGGTTGTTAAAAAATAAAAATACATTTATCTTATCCCAGGAGTCTCAGTAGTATGATATGAAAAATATGACGCAGATATTAATGTTTATCATATCCATGTTATTGTCAGCATTCATTTGGGTGAAGCCGGAGTAGATATTTCACTGATGAGTCATTTTGATTTAATCCGATTTTGGTGGATAATTTTAAAATCGGTTTTTTCAAATTTAATAATCATGGACTGTTTATTGGGGCCTTTGATATCTACTTCACAAAACAAGTCATGTTTTTTTTCATACAGTCTAAATCTGTATTTATGCTTGTTTCTGCGATTAGTTTTAAAATGCCTGAATTTACAACTCAATGAATCACGATAAGTAATAGTCCAATCATTCTCGCCATACTCATTGGGTATTGAATGATAAACGCCATCGCTATAGATAGGTTGTTTGAGGATGTTAGGGGGCATTGTGACCTTAATATTAAAATTTTTCGGATTTAAATCCCCAAAATCTATATTTATTTTATTTTGGTATCTGCACGAACTGAAACACCCGATGATGGTTACTATATTTATTAGTTTTTTCATGTCTATCTATTTTGAAAAGCACTCCTGATCTTGCGTCCATTTTGATATACATTCATTGGATTGGCGGGTGGATATGAGCCGGGTAAAAACCAATGAGATTGTACTCCTTGTCCTGGATTTCCCCCAACCATATATGTATTTCCGATACCATAGCCATACCCTAATGTTCTGGCCATATTTGTGCTTCTATAGAAAGGATTGTTGGATGGATAAGACGATGTCTGTTGTCCCCAGACGTTCACGCCATTAAAATTATCTAAATTAGATATATTCCGTGCGAAAGAACCAATATATTTCCCTCCATAAGTATCATTACCTGTATTACAACCATAAAAGCCCATATTTGCATCGCTATTTTTCCAGTTAAAGTTAATGTTGCTCCATCCTTCAAGTGACATCTGACCTCCCATACCATATTCGCCGGAACTAGTCACATCTCCGATAGGACCATCCCAGCCTGCATGTGACCAAATTCCTGCTTCTGCCGTTTTACCGTATTGATCACTATAACTGCTTACAGCCCAATTGACCATATCTCCAATCAGACCGATGTCACTGACCCCTATCATTATAACCTTGTCTGTTTTTGTATTAAAATTTTTGTTGGATTGTATCTCTTGCATTCTGGTTTCTGCAGCAGCTCTGAACATTTTATCATCAGTAGTATAAAATAACATATATACATCTTCTCCATAAGGGTCAATAAACCTTAATGGATTATTCAGACAATAGGCATACGGCGAGAACGGGTAATACTTTTCTGCTTTAGGATCTGGAGTCAACCATGCTCTTTCGGCATCGGTAAGCTGTTTTTCACCAATCACTTTGCCTGCCCTATCAAAGAACATAACAATACCTGTTCGGGTATTGTGCTCCAATCTTGCTATAGGCGAGTCCGCGGCCGTATTCTCAATCACAAACACAGCATCGGTAACTTTACTCGTAGCGGATTTGCCATTTTCCCCCTTTTCTCCAAGTACATATGTCTTACCAAAGATAGCATAAGGATTCTTATGCTCAAAATTTTGAGCGAAAGAAATAGTGCTGACGCATATTGTTACAACAATTAGTACTGAAAGTGTAATCATTTTCATAACTTTTAAGGTTTTAGGTTTGTCTTTTTATCTGCTTCAAGAAGTTTGTTTGTTGTTTTCTCAATTTTCTGTTCACTCATTCCCTGCTGTTTCATTGCCTGTATGCTACCATTTAATAGTTCGCGATAGGTAGAGTCACTCATATCCTTATAGCCAAGCTTCTGGAGTCGGTCGTTGTACTCATACCACTGATTGTCTATTGATTTAGCATAGGCGTCCATAACCTTGCCGTTCGACTTGAGATAATTTATCAGCTTTATATTGATGGCATTACACATATTGATAAGCGCACTGATATTCTGAGGGAAATATTCCAGAGCCTTTTCAATAGTCAGAGAAACAAAGCTGTCGTAGTCATTATATTTTCGCTGATAGCTCAATGTTAAATCGGTCAGTAGAAGAGCAACAGTCTCCTTATCCGACAGTGGATTCATATAGACTTTATTGCGAATCATCTCGTCGGTAATTCCGAAATGTTCAATATAAAACACCTCGCGGGATAAGGATTGGGTTGTTAGCTCGACGTTTCGCCACTGATTAGGATCAGTTTCGTGTTGGTGTCGTACAAACAAGTGTTGCGGAGCAAGAGTGAGATATGCCTCTGCGCCGATGGCTTCTGCAAGGATTTTGTAATAAGTTGGCAATGAACGGCACTGTCCGGAGTGAGTGCGCATAACTTTAGTTACAAAGTAGTTATTTAAATCCTCTGTTGCACTGATATCGTTAAAATCGTATGTAAATGGTTTGTTCCTGTTCATCGGATATGGTCGGGCAAAATATTCGAACAATGCGACGTTTTTACCTGTTGGAATTTGGTCGAGGTGGTTTGCAGAGATGAATTGATTAATTGCTTCGGCTGCTGAATCTATTTGCCTGCAGTAGGTTTCATAATCTGGTTTACCGTCAAGGTAAGCCCATTCTGTTAAGAATACGGCTCGTTTGATTGACAAAGGCTTTTTACCTTCAAGCATATCGGCAAATTCGTGATAAGCATTGTTGAAGTTTAAGTCTGTACTGACTTTTTCACGTTGAACTTGTGCTGATACGCCCACCCCGAATGAACAGAGTACAATAGACAGTATAATTTTCTTGACAACATTCATTGTATTAGTGTTTTGTGTTTTATACAAAGTTAATAGCGATAAAGTGAAAATCAAAGAAAATAAATCTTACAAAGATATGTGTTATGTATTGTGAATCAGTAATATAAAAATAATAAATCTTACAATTAAAATACAGAGCAAAATATCGAGCGAGAAATGAGCCGTAGAATATATTTTTAGGAAAAATAGTTATACCTTTGATATACAAGAACAATTGTTATGCATAAAAATCAACCCATCAAAAAAGAGTTTCTGGATATTATTCGGAGATTAGTAGGTTTGTCTTATAGATATTCAGGCAATAAGGAACTTTTCTACAAGAAGTTCACGGATCTTGTTCATATTGATGAACTGAAACGGCTTCGTATTATTGATCCTGATACATTGGAACCGGACAATAAAAATATCGACAAACTTAACCCTGAAGAGCTGGAGGTTTACTGCTTGATGTGTTATGGATTTAAGGCTCACGAAATTAATGTTATTTGCAGGCACAAAAGTATCAATTCGACTTATGTCAAGCAGTATAGAGTTCGTAAAAAACTCGGAGGAGCGGCTTCGCCTGAAATAGTGCTTGTCATGTCGGTAACATGTATTTTAATATATTTGCTGGTAACTGTATTAAATTCAATCCAGCCTGGTTTTGTAAGTGATTTTTATCACAATATATCTGATTGCGTTTGCGTTGTGTTAAATTGGGTGCATAATATTTTCTGGGCATAGTACGGGTTGTGTAAAACATTATATAAATCATAATATGAAAAATTGCATTATACTGTTTATCTTCGCTTGCCTGGCAGGTTGCACAGGGAGGCAGCAGGCGGATACGGATGTCATCCGTCTGACGCTTACAAAATCGCAGGACACGGTTTCGCGTCCGCGTTCGGCCAGCGGATTCCTTTCAGAAGAAAAAAATCCCTTTCCCAGTATTCATCCTGAAACCGTAACACGTATTCCCGGTTGGAAAAATTCGCAATTGTATTATAACGATATCGACTTTCCGCAGCTCCTGTTCCAGGCGTATAAGGCCGGGCGGGTCAGCCAGGAACTCTGTATGGAATATTTCAGGGGATGGGGAAGGGATACCAATTCTTGTTCCCCTGTCGAACGCAAAGGCTATTTCGCCCTGTTGACGGGAGAAGGTGAGGACGGTTTGGAATATGTTGTGGCCGACGGTAATGGGAACTTCGACTTTACCGACGACCGGGTGCAACCCCTCTCCGCTGCCACTTCCCCGGTAAAAGTTGTCTTCGAGCGATTCGACGGCAACCGCCCTGTAACCGATTCGTCCTGGATCCTTCCCAAGCGGCTGTCCGGTGATGAAGCTTTTTTGTACGTACAATACCGGGAAAAAACAGAAACAACCTTCTCTCTGGAGGGGAAAAACTATATTTGCCGGATGATCCCTTCCGGCCTGCAATACGGGGAACAACGCACATCGATCGAATGTGAGTCGTCCGACACCCTGCTTAAATGTGCGCCCAATGAATATCTGAAACTGGGCGATGCCTATTACAAAGCCGACAGCGTCGGCGACGACGGCCGCTACCTTCGTTTGTCCCGCGTAAAGGATACGGCGTCGATGGCCGGCACTCAGGTCGGTTTCCCGCCTATTCCTTTCACCGTTACGGCCACTGATGGGCGCATCCTTCGTTTCCCCGGGGATTTCAAGGGTAAATATGTCTTGCTTGATTTCTGGGCAACCACCTGCGGCCCTTGCCGCGATGAAATCCGGAATGTCTATCCCGCTCTTTACGAGCGCTACAAAGCACAGGGATTTGAAATTCTGGGCATAGCCGCCGACAATGCTGCCGATATTGCCGCTTTCAGCCGCACCGTTCCCCTGCCGTGGCCTGTCGTCGCCGAACGCGACCAGCAGACGAAACCCGGCCGGCTGTACAACATCAACGGCTATCCTTCCCTTTTCCTGATCTCTCCCGGGGGGCGTATTCTCTATAAGGGCGATATCCTCCGGGGCGAAATCCTCAAAATGATTCTGGACAGGATATTTAAACCGGAACAGCCGAAAACCGAACGGCTGTGATAATTTACGATTGCTGATTTACGCTTCCTCTTTTTTGCAGGGAGGGATGGCGGGTATAATCAACAATCGTAAATCATAAATCTAAAATCTTCTGAATGCCGGCAAACTACACCTCTTCATATTTCAGCCCTTTCAGTGCATCGTCCGAATAGATATGCAGGCTGTGGGCGGTTTTGCTCAGGCAGGTAATACGGTGGATGTGGTTGGTAAATTTCCCGGCTTCGCCGATGGCGTAGAGCCCCGATTGTCCGGTGATATGGAGTTGTTGTACGGGGTGGGCGCCTGTTCCGCGAGGTTCGAATATTTCCACCAAAAACTCGCCGTCGGCAAACGTGTATCCGGCAAACTGCGGGTGGCTGTGAATGGCTGTCCGGTTGCCCTTTTTCCAGCACATCACAATGGCTTCCCATCCTGTTCCGGCATCCCTGCCGATATAGTCCCTCACATACGTTTCGTCCGAAAACCGGTTAAACCCGCCCAGGTCGTGTTCCTCCACAAATCCCAGGGCATATGCTTTAATCTGTTCTCCCAGGGGGGCGCCTATCTCTTTGCCCTCCACCAGTTGCAACAGCCCTTCCATAAACCCTCCGTATCCGTTGCTCACCACCCGTTCACCCCCGAAATCTTCCGCCAATGTTTTGTTTGTTTCCATAGATTCTGTTTTTTGTAAAATTACTCCGATTCCACTTTCCTTACAGGTGTATTAATACCTATTTCCCGGGGAGACAAATGCGGATTTTCAAATGCGGAGAGATTTTGTTTGTTGGTGCAAAAACGGTAAAAAGGGATTTTATGTTATATAAAGTTTAAATTTCTTTTGGGGTGGTAATTTTAGATTGAAAAGGTTGCTTCTTATTGTACATTAAAAACTATTGGGAGACATATCTCACAAGACTATTTTCACTTTTAGAAAACATATATCGGTATTTGGGCATTTAATATTACTGAAATGTTTTTTAAAGTTTATTTTTCCGTATCAATAGTAAGTTATTTAATGGAATATATACCTGCAAATTTGGAAAATGGACCAATAATCCGAAATAGAAAAACAGATAAAAAAATAAAAAATACTGTCCGATTGAATGATAATCGTTCGGTAGCAATAAGCCAAAGAAAAATAATTCAATTACTTACGGCTAAACGCTATTTTAAGGCACAAAAAGGAAATCTTGCAGATATAAGTAAAAAAAGCAACCTTATGTTTTCAAACCGAAAGTAATTACTGATGGCATACCGGATAATGCCATAGGAGATGACGGATTTTCAACATTTGAACCTGGATTTTCTGCTTCCCGAACATCATGGCACTATGATGTAAAATTTGAAATAGATAATAGTTCTGACGTTGCACATGGTCCCGTCACGGATTTGGCAGGTTATTATGGGCATGACACAGGAATCTCAATTGCACCCGGACATTGGTCAATTAATAAAACTCCTGATAAGCCTGAAAACACCGGAGATGTAAGTGATTTAAGGACATATTCGTCCGGTAAAATAGAAATAAATGATGAATATAACGGTCATACGAAGCGAGAAGATCCTAAAAATCTAGGTATTTATAAATAACACTTTACCTCGTCCCCGTGTGTTTCAAATATGAAAGGGTTGAGTTGTATTAAAATTTGTTGTAACTTGTGAATGTTAACCCAAATAATCTGGAAATGAAAAGGCCGGAGATTTAGAAGAGTGTCTCCTGCCTCGGATGGAAAGTGGAGGTGATACCCCGTTGTGTGAGCCATCTGTCTGAGTAGGCAGTTAGTGGGTGGGGAATGAACCGTATTCACATCTGCTGTGCCGTGGGCAATTAGGTGAGTAATGTTATTCCTCAGCGCCTGGTTTTTACTCTGAAAGATACCGAACGCGAAGGCGAGTTGTTGGCAGATGGTAAGTATGCGGATATCAATATATATAGTATTCTGAAAAGAGAGGTGGAAAGCTGGAAATTTAATATATAGCTCCCGAAACACTAGGAAACTTCCCTTTGCCTTCAGGTTATCCATGAGATTTGTTTGGCTATGGTGGTGGTTTTGATTATTGTGTTTTTATGTGAAGATTTTGGATAATCTTAGATCAGTATCTTTTGTACTTTATCTATATTTTGTTAAAAATAATCTTTCCGCAATCGTTTTAAATATTCGCAATAGAGAATATCGGGAAATATTACCTTTACCAATTGTAGTCTTTCCAGATTTGAGACAAAAAGGAATGAACTTACTTTTAGCTTAAAATGAATAAAAGTTTATTATTTTTTTCTTAGTAGCTAAAAGAAGATTGAAAAAAATGTCTGTTTGTAGGGAATGATGATAGGAATATATAAATGTAAGTTATTTGTTTTTAATGTGTTCGTTTTTAACATGAAAAACAAATAATGAAGTTTTACAAACAAATCTTGCAAAAAAAGAAAATTGTCTATATTTTTAAAGTGACTTAATATTCAAAACATATTTGAGAGATTTTCGTTTATAAATAAAAAACTTTATGTTCTGTTTGTTTTAGATTTATTTATTACTTTTGCAGTTCTTTAAATCATTTAGTTTATGTCTGATATTCAAGAAAAATATAGTTTAGATACTTATAATAATTATCTGAAAAAATTGAGAAAAGCTATTGCAGATAATAGCTCTGACCCTATTTTGAATGATAGTCCTATTCATGCCGCTATGGTTATGGGGGTTATTTTGGATCATTCAAAAGAAGTTAGCATGTATTGTGGTAGATTTGCTATATTTAGAGATGATTTTAAGAAAATTATTGACGATTGTATAAAGGAGAAGGTTAATGTAGGTGAAGCTAAATTTGACCCTTTACAAGATTTGCGGGAGAGTTTGAAGACTTTTTTAGAAAAAGGGGGATATTTTGAAGTTGTTTTGGAGAAGAATGAACCTGATTTGAAAAATGAGCCTATCTGGGATATATTGAAAGCGTATCTTGGTAAGCAAGTTAAAATCCGTTTAGCAAATCCAGATGCCATTTATAAAGATGCTTATCATTTTTTTGTAGGAGATAAGAAAATGTATAGGCGAGAAAGTGATCCTACTGAAAGGACTGCAATTTGTTGTTTTAATAATGTGGAGAAAGCAAATGTTTTATTAGAACGTTTTGACCAATTAGTAACCGGGTCGCGTATTTTATATTCCTGATTTTGTAATGTGTGCTACTTTTTTAGGTGATAGCCAAACTTTTTTTGGAGTTTTGGTAACATTGACTGTTGTTTGTCTTTTTTTAGATCAAAATAATTTTATTGTTGAATTTCTGAAGAATATTCAAGATGTATTTGTAAAAAAAATAGCGGATATGCATCAGGATATTGTTTCAAAAACAAAAGTTTCTTGGGGTAAAAATACTGATAAGCAAAATAAAACTTTTGAATTTTATTATAAAAATGCAGAAGGAAATGATGAACTTTTGATGAAAGGTCTTACAATAGTTGATAACATTGAATTTGCACGACAACAATCTGAAAATAATATAACATCTATTGATGCAGATACAATATGGGAACTCTTCAATATAAGGTAATTCTTCGTCTATTTTATAATTAAATTGTTTCTTTTTTGGAGTTATCGTGAAAATATTATTGGGATTACAACCATAAACAAAGAAATAGTAATTATTTAAAACAAAATACCCCATTGCATTTTCATCAATATATGGTTTCTCATCAGCTTCCATGCCTATTTCATAAATACATTCGTCATTCTTTTTTTCAATTTTCATTATGAAATAACTATATGTCATATCTTTAATTTTGGGGCATTTTTTCTCAAATACTAAAGAGTCGAATGTTGATAAAAAAGAACTATCTTTAATTATCAACTCATTAATAGTATATGAAAAATGTTGTTTCGGTACAATTAAGCTCTGTGATTGAGCTATAAAAATAAAATTTATGAAAAAAAAGGCCAGATATAAATTTAAATGTTTCATAAATGTTTGTATTAAAAAGGTATTTTCTTTTTTGTAGGTACGTGATATATATTGTAAGAGGGGATTGCCATGCCTTTTGATTTCAAATAGTTGTTTATACTCTCTTTAAAGCCTAAATCTCCTTTTGGTTTTGGCTTATAATTACCACTTGGAGTTTTTCCCCGTGGATGACTATGATTTAATTCCCGGATTGTATATTCATGTAAAAGTTGTTTTTTTAGTAATTCTGTCATTCCGGGTTCTTTTGCCCTAATATGTCCGGTTGTAACAAAATTCAATCCTTTATTTCCTGCAATACCGGTCATTGCTTGGCTGACTTCCACATTAGTCGTACTGCCTGTGACATTATCAGTAGCATTTTACCCCCGTCCCTGTGTGCTTATTAAAAAGATTCCCGATACCAATTGGTATCTATTTTTTTATATGTTTTGGTTTTTTCCTTGAACATCTTAATGTCTGCGGGATTGTCAGTATACGTAAAAGCAGAATAATGATCCAAAAAACCTCGGTCGATGTAAAACCTGATTGTGAATTTTCCGTCTTCGGTTTTATAAATGACAATCTCATTTCCTCCGTTTGAAATAGGAGGAATATTCCATCGTTTTAGCTTACAGATATTTTTGTTATATGATGAATTTGGCTGTAGCTGATTTGTTTTTACTAATGCAACGATTTTATTTCTTGTACTTTTTCGCAAATTCCAATCTATTTTTTCGATGAGGATGTGCCCGAAAAATAACGATAAACTTCCGATTACAATTGTCGATATAAGTCCGGCTTTTTGTATGCCGGTTATAAGCTTTTTTTTCATTAAAACAAAGGTTAGCCCAAAGGTTAATGCTGCACCTATAAGTATATAAGGAATGAAGAAAAGGCTGGTTAAGCCGGAGGTATAGTAATAAATTAACGGAGCCTGAAAGATTGCCATTAATAATACGATACCAATTAATATATTGTATCTGTATTTTCTCATAGATTTAAAGATAGTAGTGGTGCGATAAAAATCTAACCACTGTTGTTAAAATATTAATTTATAAACAAATACGATCGTTCTTTGATTTTTTGATTTGAAAGTGATTTATTAGTCTTGTAGTTTCAATACATCAAGATTATGAATCAGGGTAAATATGTATTCTCCCAAATCATCGAGTTTATATCACGTTACCAATTTGACAAGTTTGTAAAACAATATAAAGGGGATTGGCATGTCAAGAATCTAAATAGTTATAATCACCTTCTTTATCTGCTTTTCGGGCAGCTGACAGGATGTGATTCGCTCAGAGATATCTGCCTTTGTTTGGTAGTACTTTATCCCCGTCCCCGTGTGCTTTTGGAATAACATTTCATTTGCATAGCTATTTTGTATAGTTGATAGAAATAACTATCCATCCCTTTTGACGTTTCTCTAATCCATAAGTTATCATTTTAATATTCGCTTTTTTATCTTTTGCTTTGAAATAAACTTGTGCATTGTTGCCTTTGATCGTTTCTTCTATATCATAATTTCCATATCCAAAAGCGTTTGAATTTTTTTTCCCCTTACCGAGGTTATAATGAAATTTAATCATTTTTATCCAATCCTCTTTGGGATTTTTTGAGCCTAATTTTGAATATACCTGTTCTACATCTATATATTGCATCGCGTCATCTAAATGCATAGATTGTTCTGCATCTATCAGTTTTACAACAGTAACAAAAGGCGTTTCCAATTTTATCGTTTTACTGACAGAGCATGAACTCATAGATAATATTAAGAAACAAAACAGGGATGAGGTAATTTTATTTTCCATAATATTGTAAATAAGGTTTGGCGACAACAGATTTTGGACCTTTTATATTCTTAGCACCAGGTAATGTCATTACTGCATTATAAAGATTATTCGGTGCTGTAATTCTTGTATTATGATACATCACATTTAGTGGAAAAGGAACTTTTACATATTGGCTTGCATCCAAAGTTGAAAAAACAGTTTTTAGAGAACTTTCCGCAAATGTTGAGCAATTGAAATTACTTGCATTATATGCTTTATCTGAATTAGCTGTTCTGGACGTATAACCTTGAATTTTTAAATCTTGATCATAGGTTGTATTAATTTGAACAATCCCATCGGCTGCCCGTCCTTCTGCACTGACATTCCCATTCCTCGATCCTGTAGGATCTTTCGTTTTTAAGTCTTCTAAATTGTCGATTATTATTCCTTTTGAATAATCAGGTTTTACATTACTTTGTAGTTCTGTTTTCCCTATTGGACTATTGGGCCATAAATCATAATACGTCATAGTTCCGTCTTTAACCATTTCATAAGTAGTGTTTCCTTTACTATCTAAAATAATATTTCCTTTTCTATCTCTGGCTTCTTGTCGTTTATAATTATCTATTGCAATACCTGCGTGGCCTGTTTCGTTATTTTTCGAAAACCAAATTAACAAATAACTATCTCTGCCATCGGGGTCAATAACATTTGTCGGGTTGTTCCAGCAATAGTTGTACGGACTCAAATCATAATATTTTTCACTTAGGGGATCAACGGACAGCCATCTTGCCTTTTCTTTGGTGTCGAGTTGTTTTTGGGTGAGGATTTTGCCGTTTTTATCGAATAAGGTTGCAATCCCCGTTTGTGTATCCAGTTCCAGTTTTGTTAAAGAACTTGTTTTATCTTTGTTTGTGATATCGAGTTTGTACTCTCTTTTCCTTTCGTATTCGGTCGTTAAGAGTATGCCGTCACTTCCAAAGATAGAATAAGGATTTTGATTTTGCAAAGTTGTATTATACAATTTGTTTTCGGTGAATGTAATTTCGGAAGATTTATTTTTCCGAATGATTGTAAACAGACAACAACAAATGCCGATTGTTATAAGTCCCATGTAGATTTTTGTTTTCATTGCATTACGGTTTTAATTTATAGTTTACTGTCAGTATTGTTTTGTGTGCGTTGCTTGTTTTTTTCAGCTTCCATATCGTTCAGCCATTTTGAGTATTGTTGTTCGGTCATTTCGCGATATCCGAGGGCTTCTATCTTTTTCTGTGTCACTTTAAATTCTTTGTGGTTTGCCCTTAAAAATTCATCTGTTTTTTCCCCGTTTTTTTTGATATACTCCAAACCGATCGTACGGAGTGCATTGTGTTTTTCCATAAGGGCGGGCAGGTTGTGGGGGTAGTATTGGAGTGATTTGTTATAGCATTGTAGTACAAACGGAGTGTATCCGTATAAATTTTCATATCCGTTGCCCAGTTCATACAAAAGGAATGCTATGTTTTGTTTTTCACTCATGGCATCCATATAGATTTTATTTCGTATGGCTTCTGCGGAAATGTTCATGGAGGAGATGATGTAGGGATCGGATGCGAAATGGCCATTTGT